>PMNU01000084.1 GCA_003165675.1 Chloroflexota bacterium | reverse complement strand
GCGAAGCCGGCACGACTGCCTCTCTCCATCGGCGATCCCACGATCGTCACCGGCGCGACCGCCGTCGTATCGATGTTCGAACTATTCAGCTTCTACCTGCAGGGCGGGCTTGTTGACGTTGGCTTCCTGGGCGCCGCCCAGATCGACCGCTTCGGCAACATCAACAGCACCGTCATCGGCGACTACGAGCATCCCAGGACCAGGCTGCCGGGCTCGGGCGGGGCGTGCGAGATCGCCATCAACGCCCGCCAGGTTTTCGTGATCATGCGCCAGTCGAAGCGCTCCTTCGTCGATCGAATCGACTTCCGAACCTCTCCGGGAAACCTCGGCGGTGCGGAGGCGGCGGCCCGAATCCGGCGCGAGGAGGGGTGGCTTGGGCGCGGGCCGTCGGTCGTGGTCACGGACCTGGGCATCTACCACTTTGATGACTCGGGCGAGATGCTGCTCGACTCGATCCATCCCGGCGCCACGCTCGAGCAGGTGCGTGACACGATGGGCTGGGTGCCGAACGTGGCCCAGCCGCTCGCCACGACGCCGGCACCCACGCCCGAGGAATTGCGACTCATCCGCGAAGAGCTCGACCCCGAGGGCGCCTACACGAAGTAGCCAGTGGGGTGGGCTGACGCCGCCGCGGCCGCGCGATGGCGTTGGCTCCGGGCTACCGATCCTGCGCCGCATCGTCGTCGTTGCGGCGACCCGAACTTCGGGTCGCCGAAGATTGAACGATTCATCGTCGCCGGTCGTTGTTCGCTCCAGAACCGTGGATAGCCGAGGTGGAAGCTTGTTTGCAGAGGCCGCGATCGCCGTGCTCAGCGACGACGACATAGCCGAGTTGCTCGCGTCCCGGACGCCCGAAGCGCATCGGCTGGCCACCTGGATACTGCGCGACCCGATCGCTGCCGAAGATGCCGTTCAGGAAGCGGCCCTGGCCGCCTGGGATGCCCGCAAGAAGCTTCGTCACGCCGACAACCCGGCGGCATGGTTCACGACCATCGTTGTGAACGTCTGTCGCGACGAACTCCGCCGTCGTGGCAAGAGGCGGACGCTGCCGGAGCAGCCCCCACCGATGGCCGGCGGTTCGCCGGATCGATTGGCCGTCCGCGACGAGATTGGACGCGCCATTGCCCGTCTCTCCGCCGATGAGCAGCTAGTCATCGGCCTCCGCTTCGGTCGCGACCTGACCGTTCCACAGATCGCGACGGAGACCGGTCTCGCCGAAGGCACGGTGAAGTCAAGGCTCCATCACTCGCTCGAACACCTTCGTTCCGCGCTGGCGGCCGAGCGTCGCGTTGAGGAATCCCGACGATGAACGACATCGACATCGACAGAGTGCTGCGCGACTACTACAAGTCGATCGCCCCGGCGGATTCGACCCGCGCGACCACATTGGTCGCGGCGTCGATCAGGGCACGGCGAGAGCGGAGCGCGGCCCGAGATACTTCGGTGCACCCCAGGACATACCTGGCAGTCGCGGCCGCACTGATCGTCGCGATCGTGGCCGGCGCCTGCTTCGCGGTGTGGCGCGCCGGTTCTGGCGGAGGTGCCCCGGTGGCGGCGCCGGGGACTGCCACCATTACGGCGTCAGGCGTGGAGCCCAGCACGAATGCGATCGAGCCGGTCGCAAGCGCCGGCGCCGGTCAGAGTCCGACGGCCCGGCCATCGCCGACGCTCAGGGCGGCCACCAAGTGGACGCCGTCGGGCGGGTTCAGCCCGACGGGCTCGATGGACGGCCAGTACGACACGGCCACGCTGCTCCTGGACGGCCGCGTCCTGATGACCGGCGACCACGCCAAACAGATGATTGGGAACCTGGGCGTGAACGTATGGACGGCCTCGGCCGAGCTATACGACGCCGCGACCGGCACGTTCGCCCCGACCGGCTCGATGGTCCAGGCGCGCGGCGACGGCACCGCCACTCGGCTTCAAGACGGCCGCGTGCTGCTTGCGGGAGGCGTCAACTACTCCAGCAATGCCGGTCAGCTCGTGACGTCCGAGTACGCCGCCGCGGAGTTGTTCGACCCCAATACCGGCCGTTTCAGCCCCACTGGGTCGATGGACTCCGCCCGGGAGGGCCAGACCGCCACGCTGCTCGGCGATGGAGAGGTCCTGATTGCTGGCGGCTCCGACTTGTCCGGGTCGCTGAGCACGGCCGAGCTGTACGATTCGAAGACGGGGACTTTTCGTTCAACCGGGGACATGACCACGCCGCGTAAGTGGGCGAAGGCGACACTGCTATCCGACGGTCGGGTCCTCGTCGCAGGCGGCTTCAGCGGTTCCATCCCGGTCGCGTCCGCCGAGCTGTACGACCCGACAGCCGGCACCTTCAGCCCGACGGGCTCGATGACTACGCTCCGCATGCCCGACTCGTACACCGCCACTCTGCTCCAGGACGGACGGGTCCTGATTGTGGGTGGGCAGTCCTACGGCACAGCGACGCTCGCGACGTCGGAGCTGTATGACCCGACGACCGGGACGTTCAGGCCGACAGGATCGATGGCCACCGCCCGCGGCGCCCATACGGCCACGCTGCTCTACGACGGCCGCGTCCTGATCGAGGGCGGCGTGAGCTCTCCGGGCGTGGGCTACGTTCAGCCGAAGTTCGCCGCGGTCGAGGTAGAGGCCGCACCGCTCCCGGGCCGCTTCGCCATGGTCTCGCTCGACCTGGGCGGCCCACGTGCCGTTTCGACCGGAGGCCCGAGCATCGTCGGCGCGACGGGCCCTTCAGCCTGGCTCACTTCGGCAGAGTTGTACGACCCCAGTACCGGCAGATTCAGCCCCACGGGCGCAATGGGAACCGCGCGCGCCGACGCAACCGCAACGATGCTGCTGGATGGACGGGTTCTCGTCGCGGGAGGCGATTCGGCCGTGGGTGCATCAGCCGAGCTGTATCAACCGTGAGACGCCGGTCTGATCTTGGTGCCGGCGTTGGTCGCGGGCAGCTCAGCTGAGCAGCACCCCTGCGCGCGCCGACGCGACCTCAGTGCCGCGTCGCCTCGAGTCTGGCGCGGACCACCATGACCGGGCAATGAGCGTGCCGGACGACGTAGTCCGAGACGCTGCCGATGAAGAAGCGGCTGACGCCGCTGCGGCCGTGCGATCCGACCACGATCAGATCGGCGTTTTCCGAGTCGGCGGCAGCGACGATGGCTTCACCCGGCTCGCCTTCCCAGACGAGAAACGTGGCGTCAGCGCCGGCGGCCCTGGCGCGCTGGACGATGGCCTGGGCCTTGGACGTCAGGGAATCGCGCGAGTCGGCAACAACCGCTTCCGGCGAGGCTTCCGAGGGACGGGAAGAGGCGGACAGGACGCTGACAACGAGAAGGCGCGCCTGGACCTGGGCGGCGAGGTCGATCGCTTCCGCGCTCGCGGGCTCCGACGCCCGCGATCCGTCGGTCGCCAGCAGTATGGTTTCGAGGTGGGACATGTCCCCGTCCGTCCGGCCGATGCGCTGGGGTGCTGCCGGTCTTCGTGTTGGGCAAGGGTGGGCGCGGCCCATTGGAGGGCCAAGGGACCTCCGGCCCGTTCCAGCGGGTCCAAGGTCCCCGGTCGCCAACCCATGTGGCGAGCGGCCGCCGGGGTGATGCGGCGCCATCGCGGCGCAATGTCGTCGCCGCCCGGCGCGGTCGCGAGCCGAACCTCGACGCAACAGGCGACTGGCGCAACGGCGCACGAATCGGCAGCCTGCTAGGCTCCAACTGATGAGCGCCCCGCAATCGACGTCGAACGCGAGCACAGACTCGACAGGCCTGCTAGGTCTGCGCGAGATGTCAGGTGCCCTGGAACTCTGGCAGACCCATCCGGGCCCGGAGAGCCACCGGCAGCTGGTCTCGGCATTCGGCAGCTTGATCGCAAGTTCGGGCCTCGGCGGCGGGTACCTCCACCTGCATGCCCCGCCCCTTACCGAGGTTGAGCTGCGAGCCGGCAGCTTGCTCGACGAGGACGGGGAGAAGGCCGGCCTCCGGACTTACGAGCTTCGCTTTGGCGATCGCGCCTTGGCCACGCTCCGGCTCGATGCGCCGCCTGGGGCCGTCTTCTCCGTCGACGAATGTGCCCGAGGCCTGGAGATAATCGTCGGCTCGACGTGGTCGAGGGCCAGGGCCGGCCAGGCCACCGACGAGCTGGCAGCGATGGACGCCGCCACTCGAGGCATCGCCGGCGTCCTGGATCTGGACCGTGTTCTGCAGCTGATCACCGACCGCGTGCGCGAGCTGGCCCACGCCCAGTACGCGGCCCTGGGCATAGTCGACCAGGAAGGCGGCATAGAACGGTTCATCACCAGCGGCATCAGCCGCGCCGAACGTGAGCGCATCGGGCCGCCGCCCCACGGCCTCGGCCTGCTCGGCGTTATCGCCCACGAAACCCACCCCGTCCGCGTTCCCGACATCGCCGTCGACCCGCGCCGTCATGGCTTCCCACTGAACCACCCGCCGATGCAATCGCTGCTGGGCGTCCCCATCGGGGTCAAGGGCCGATCGATCGGCCGGCTGTACCTGACCGACAAGCAACCGTCCGGCGACTTCACGGAGGACGACGAGCGGTTGGTGGAGATGTTCTCCCTTCACGCCGGCATCGCCATCGAGAATGCCCGGCTCCACGACCAGGTCCAGCGTCTCGCGATCGTCGAGGAGCGCGAGCGGATAGGCCGCGACCTGCACGATGGCATCATCCAGAGCATCTACGCGGTGGGCCTGTCGCTCGAGGACGTACCGGAGCTGATGGCGGACGAGCCCGATGTAGCTCGGGCCCGGGTGGAGCGGGCCATCGACTCGCTCGACCAATCGA
>PMNU01000157.1 GCA_003165675.1 Chloroflexota bacterium | reverse complement strand
CTCGCGCCGGCTCACGGTACCGTCCAATGCCGGTCGACTAATCGCATCGCAAGTCGCCTGCTCGCGTACAGATCGGATAGATCACCAGCGCCGGCGCCGCATCGGCGGCCGCATCGCCGGTCGTCGGGCCCGTGTACGGCACGGTGAAGATCGGATCGCCTATCCATGCCGGCCGGACCTTCGACTCGAGCACGGGCGCCAGTGGATTGACTATGTGGGCTCGCTCCAAAACCAGCCAGCGGATGTTGTAGTCAGCCGCAACCTGGTGGATGACCTCAAGCGAGTCGTTCGGCGTGACGACTCCGCCCCGCCCCGTGAAATACTCGAACCCGCCCGGGTCGGCGCTGAGCAGGAGGTCGGTTGCGGGGACGCCCGCTTTGTCGAGAGCTTGAGCCGCGGCAGCTCTGTTGTCACGATCGGCATTCCAGGCCGGCAGGGCCAGGAACGTGAAGGCTCCGGCATTTAGCACGACGGAGGCCGCGGCGGCCACGAGGAAGAGGCGAGCGGCTCCCTCCTCCGTCCAGCTCGGCCGGTGTCGGGCGGCCCATCGCGAGGCCAGAACGGCGCCTTCGAAGCCCAGGATGAACGTGAACGGCACGAGCGCCACCGCAGAGTGGAGGAACGTCCCGTAAGGCACGTGCACGGCGAAGACCAGCCCGGACGCCGCAAACAGAATCGCGGCGTACGAGAAGAAAGGTCCGAATTCGACGGATCGGCGTCTGGCCCATCCGCCGATCAGCACGAACGGCGCCAGTATGATCGGGCAGGCGATGACGAAGTAGATCTGGACCGCCGACACGAAGCCCAGAATGCGACTCAGCAGCAGCGGGCCCGGGCCCTGACTCAAGAAGCCGGCCAGCGATGTATCCGTGGTCACGCTGTTCATCTGCTCGTAGGTCTGGATGAGCAGGATTCGGCCCGACGTCGAGGACGGCGAGAGACTGCCGAAAACGGCCAGCTGTCGCAGATACCAGGGCCCCATCACCAGCAGAAACAGCCCGAAGCAGGCGAACGCCCAGCGCCACGGTATGGCTGGCATGCGGCCGCCATTCGATCGCCAGGCATGCCATCGATCCCAGACGAAGGCGAGACCGACCGCGGCGCCCAGTAGGACGCCGTCGTTTCGAGCCAGCGTCGCCAGTCCGACCGCCAGCCCAGCGAGCGCGTACGACCAGTGGCTGCCCTTGAGGGCACGAGCCGTGAGCCACAGTGCCGCCGTGCCGAGCGGCTGATACAGGGCCAGGGTGTCCGGCTGAGCCATGAACATGGTTGCGGCCGCCGGGATGGCCACGGCGATACCCGCGGCGAGGGCCACTCGAGGAGAGCATCCGATCTCGCGCGCGAGCAGCCAGGTCATCGGCGCGGCGAGCGAGCCGACGATCAAGAATGGGATGGCCGAAGCCAGCGACGTTGGCCCCAGGAGCCACATCGTCGGCAGCTGAACGATCGCTGCGAGCGGCATCCAGTGGGCGTCGCTCGGGATCGGCAGCACCGGATTGGCCGGTATCCGGCCGCCAACGTCCACAAACGACCAGATGAAGTCTATGTTGAAGCCAGCGCCGGCGTGCAATGCCCGGGCCACGTCGACGTAGTAGTACGAGTCTGGGTAGGCGGCGTCCGGGTGCAGGCCGAATAGGATCGCCCGAACGATCAGGGCAAGCGCATACAGAGCGAAGGGGGTCCGCACGGCGTTGCAGCGTAGCATCAGCAGGGTCCCACTCCACCGGTACGAACGACCTATGGGTCCACCACCGACCTGGGACCCCGGCCCTCTCGCCCGCTCAGCCGATTCGCGCCGGCGATGCGGACGACCGGCGGTACCACGTACACTCGCGCCCATGGTTCCGAGCATGGCGGTAGTCCTGCCCGCGTACAACGAGGAAGCTCGGCTTGGGCCCGCGTTGGACGAGTTGTTCGCCTACCTGTGCGCCGCGCCCGAGGGCGCCCTGCCCGAGCGGGTAGACGTGCTCGTGGTCGACGACGGCAGCACGGACGGGACGGCCGCTCTGGTCAGGGCCAGGCCGGAGTTCGAGTCCGGCGGAGGCCATCCGGTTCGGCGCGATTGCCCGTCGCTCGGGTTGCTGACCGTGCCCCACGGCGGCAAGGGTTCCGCGGTGCGGGCTGGGATGCTCCACGCCGAGGCCGACTTGCTCGTGTTCGCCGATGCAGACATGGCCACACCCCCGGACCAGCTCCCCCGGCTCGTCGCCGCGCTGGAGACCGCCGACGTGGCTCTCGGGAGCCGAATCCAGCCGGACGGGTCCGACATGCGGGCCACGCAGCCACGTTTCCGCAGGATGGTTGGCCGGATGTTCCGCCTGGCCGCGCAACTGTGGGTGACGGGGCCGGTGATGGACACCCAGTGCGGTTTCAAGGGGTTCCGCGGCGTGGCGGGGCGCGATCTCTTCAGCCGATTGCGGATCACGAGCATCGTCTTCGACGTCGACCTGATCTTCCTGGCCCGAAGGCGCGGCTATCGGATCGCGATCGTCCCGGTCATATGGGCCGACCGGCGCGGGTCGCGCCTCCACGCTCGCCCCAGGCTGGCGCTTCGGGTCGCTTGGGACCTGGTTCGAATTCGATTCATTCATCGAGGCGTTCGAGTGGCCTCCGCCGTCTTCCCGCCCGACGAGGTGGGCGAGCCGACCAAGCCGCAGCCATGACGTCTAAGGGCCCGCCTTCGCGAGCGCGCTTACGGGCCGCCGCCGTTCTGCCGGTGGGGTCGCTGGCGCTGCTAGCTACGACGCTGGGTTCGGTGCTATCTGCCGCGGCCTCGGCCGGGACGCTCGGTTACGACTACACGTGCTACGAGGGCGCTGCGCGCCATCTCTTGAACGGCCAGCCCATCTACGACAGCGCCTTCTCGATATTGGTCGGGACTTGCCCCGGGACTTACACGTACCCGCCGACCTTCGCCGTGGCACTCGTCCCGTGGCTGCTCTTTGGGGGAGCGGCGGCCGGGCTCTGGTGCGTGGCCATGGCGGCGTGCTTCCTGGCCGGCGTCGCTTTGCTGCCGGTTCGGCGCGACGTCCGCTGGCTGGTGGTCATCGTGGCTGCCGTCGACTGGCCGCTGCTCAACGCTGTCAAGCTCGGCCAGGTGGAGCCGCTCCTCTTCCTNNCGTCGGTGTGGCCACCGCAATCGGCGCCCTCGTCAAGGTCCAGCCCGCGCTCGTGGGCGTCTGGGCACTGGCCACCCGGCGATATCGGGCAGTGGGGGCGGCGGCGGTCGTTGCGACAACGGCAGCCGTGGCGGCCACCGCTGTCACAGGACCTGGCGTATGGGCTACATATGTCGACCTGCTCCGTGGCCTGAGTGGGACGTATTCCACCAGCAGCAACTGCGCGCCGGGCGCGGTGGCCCATCTGGCTGGAGCGCCCGATTGGGTTGCCGCAG
>PMNU01000148.1:1436-16545 GCA_003165675.1 Chloroflexota bacterium | reverse complement strand
TGGACGAGCCCTGGAACCGGGGAGTGGCGATCCTCGGCCAGTGAGTCCTCCATCATCGACGTGAAGGCTTCGTGCTCGCAGTCCGTCGGGATGACCTGGCGGCGGATCGGGTCGTTCGGGTCGTCGGGGTCGATCAGACTCAGGAAGTAGGGCGTGATGTCGACCCGGAACTTGTCCGGAGAGGAGAGCCCGGCGCGCTCGTCGTCGGTCAGTTTCAGGACGCGGCCGATCTCCTCGACGGTGTTGACGCGGTTCGAAAGCTGCCAGCGCCAGTCGTTCCAGCGCTCGTCGGGCACGTCCTCCCAGATTGGAGCGCGTCGGCTTTGCGCGGGGCGACCGTCGGGGCCGAGGGCGCGGGCCGGGTCGCGCAGATTCACGAACGGGGTCTCGTCGTGAGCCGCGTGGCTCGTCGCCGGGTGGCCGGATGCGGCCTCGCCCGAGAGGCGCGATGCGGGGTCGCCGGCAGCAGGTGTGCGTGGAGAGTCGGCGGCGCGGATCGCCAGGTCCTGACCGCCAGCTGTGGGATCGACCATCGCGTTCCTCCGTTCGTCGGCGCCTCTGCCGGCGGAGTCGGCGACGGCGGGCTGACGCATAATCCCTATGCACAGTGCATGCGACCGGATCATACATCGGCTCGGCCGGGATGGCCGCCGGCCCACTCGGGGTTTCCGCCCGATCCGCCTGGCGGGCCGCCTCATTCAGCCCTTGGCGGCCGCGCGCTCCAGGGCGAGTTGCTGCAGCGCCAGGATGGTCATTGCGTCGGTGATCTCGCCGCGCCTGATCATCGCCATTACCTCGTCGAATGGGACCCAGCGCAGCTGGAGCTGCTCCGTTCCCTCCGGCGAGGCCGGGCCCGCGTCGAGGTCGGAAGCGACGAACAGGATCGTGATTTCGTCCGTGACCGAGTTGGACAGCTCGGCCCGGCACAGTTCGCGCCACTTGCCGCCGCTGTAGCCCGTTTCCTCGACCAGCTCTCGGCGGGCCGCCTCCTCCGGGGATTCGTCGAAGTCGCCGCCGCCCTCGGGGATCTCCCACGAGTAGCGATCCATGGTGTATCGGAACTGCCCGACGAGCAGTACGCGATCGCTCGCGTCGACGGGCACGACGCCGATGGCAAGGTGGCGGAAATGGACGACGCCGTAGATGCCCGGCTTTCCGTCCGGCCGTACCACCTCGTCGTGGAGTATCTCGATCCAGGGATTCTCGTAGGCCACGCGCCGCGAAACGCGACGCCACGGGTTCAGCTCGCTCGCACTCACGCCGCAATCGTAGCCGGTCCCGGCGGCGAGCCGGCGGGAACCCAACACGAGGTGCGAGCGTCGAGGGCCGTATGCGGCAGGAACGACACCGGGAAAGCCAGGAGGACACGACCATGAACGCCAAGGCCTCGAACGCGAAGCACGACGCGGATCCGCCCGCGACAGTCGACGCGCCGAACGCGGGATCGGGGGCCGATCGGGCGGTCGAACGCCGCGCCGGCCCGCTCGCCTTCGGCCGAGCGATCGCCGTGATTGCGGCCGCCGGCCTCCTCGTGGGCATGATCGTAGGCCCGATCGTCAGCGGCCATCCCGCGCTTGCCGCGGACCCCTCGGCCGCTCCGGAACACACCGTGACCGTCTCCGGCACCGGTGATGTCAGCGTCGCTCCGGACGTCGCCGACGTCGTAATCGGCGTCATGGTCCAGAAGCCCACCGTGACCGAAGCCCAATCCGGCGCGGCGGCTTCGATGAGCGCGGTTGTCGCTGCCATTGAGAAGACCGGCGTGGACGCCAAGGACATCGTCACGGTCGATCTCAGCCTTAACCCCGTGTACGACTACAGCTCGAGCGGCTCCGTGCCTCGGCTCGTCGGCCAGCAGTTCACTAACACCGTCGAGGTCACTGTCCGGAACTTGAATTCCGTGGCGTCCGTGGTGGACGGCGCGATCGCGGCCGGCGCCACATCCATCGGCGGCATCACCTTCCGGCTGAACGATCCCAAGGCGGTCGAGGCCCAGGCTCGCCAGATGGCAATGGCGGACGCGCGGAGCAAGGCCGACGCCCTCACCTCCGCAGCTGGCGTCTCGGTCAAGGGTGTAGCAACCATCGTGGAGACAACGAGCCAGCCCACGCCCGTCTACTACGCCGGGGCAATGGATGCCGCCAAGGCGCAGTCGGTGTCGACTCCGATCGAGACGGGCACGACCGACATCGTCGTCCAGGTCACCGTGAGCTACCTCATCGGCTGAGCGCGCTCGACAGGTCGCTCCAATCCCGGCTCGGGTCCGCTCCGGTTCTGCGGCCCCCGGCCAACGTTGCTAAACTCACGCCCGGCGCCGTGCGTTTACGGCCGCCCGTCACATCCCGGCGGGACCAACGGCAGGGTCCGGGCCGTTCGAGTGGGAGCCATACTCACAGCGCAATGCGACTAGATCTGACCAAGCGCAGCGACTACGCCATCCGGGCGATGCTGGCTCTGACCAGGGCGAAGGGCGGCCTCCTGAGCAGCCGGCGTATCGCCGAGGAGATGCACATCCCGCCGCGGTTCCTGCCTCAGATCATGGGCGACCTCACGCGTGGCGGGCTGGTCAACGCTCATCCTGGACGAGCCGGTGGATATGAGCTGGCCGAGGACGCCGACTCGGTCACGCTTCTGCGCGTCATCGAAGCGGTCGAGGGCGATCAGCACCGCCAGGTCTGCGTTCTCCGCGGAACGCCGTGCGGTCAGGACGGCGAATGCGGCGTCCACGACATTTTCTTCGCGGCCGAGGGAGCGCTTCTGGACCGGCTCAAGTCCGCCACGCTCGGAGGCGTCATCGCTACGGCCGAGAAGGCGGAGGCCGAGAAGGCCGCCGCGGCAGCCGGCTAGAGCCCCGTGGGGCTCGCCAGGAGCCCTGGTTCCTGCCGTAGCGGAAACTCGCCCGCAACCCGCGCGTCTCAGCGCCGATCTCTGAAGCGCGCCTCCCATTCCTCGGCCAGGACGCTCATGTGTATCTCGTCCCAGAATCGGCCGTCTCGGACGATGGCCTGGCGGGCACGACCCTCGACCACGAAACCGCACTTTTCGTACGAGCGGATAGCCCGCGGGTTGAACTCGAAGACCATCAGGGCCACGCGATGAAGAGCCAGCCGGGTGAAGGCATGGGCCAGCATCAGGTCCGTGGCCTCGGTGCCGTAGCCCTTGCCCCAGGCGTCATTCTCGCCGATGGTGATGTGGTAGAGCGTCGATCCGTTGTCGCCGTCGAGCTGGCTGAAGGCGCACGTGCCGATCAACCGATCGGTGTCGCGCACGTGGATGGCCATGGCGAGAAAGTCGGAGCCCAGGATCCGGGTGTAGAAGAACCGCTGGACCTCTTCAGTCGATAGCGGCGCCTGCTGATAGCGCGTCAGGCGGGCAATCTCCGGGTCGGCATACCAGCGCGTGAATGCGCGGAGGTTGTCCGGCCGGTGCCGGCGCAGGACGACCAGCTGGCCCAGGATGGCCTCCGGGCGCCACGACTCCCGATCAGGCGCTGCAGCCATCGGTGGCTCCGGTTCGCCAGGATGGATCGGTCGAGACGCGCCGAGCAGGTTTCACAGGGCGAAGGTATACCATCGCCGCCATGCGTGGCTGGAGCGAGTTGGCCGAACGCGTCGCCGGGACCACTCGCACCTCGGAGAAGACCTCGCTGCTCGCACGGTATCTGGCGCCCCTGCCGGCTTCCGAGCTGCGTGCCGCCGCTACATTCCTGGCGGGGCGGCCGTTCGCGGAATCCGATCAACGGTCAGCCGGCTTGGGTTGGGCCACGATTGCCGCCGCGGTCAGCCGTGTGGCCGGCGTGCCCGCCGGAGCTCTGGGCGAGGCATACGATCGCTCTTCCGATCTGGGCCAGGCCGTGGCCGACGTGCTGGCGTGGCGCTCTGACGTCCCGAACCCCGGCTGCTCGCCGTGTTTGCCTGAAGTGGAGGAGGCCTTCGCCGCCATCGAAGCCGCGCCGGGGCCCGCCGCCAAGGGTGCCGTATTCGCCGCGCTGCTGGAGCGCTGCGACGCCCTGACCGCCAAGTACGTGGCCAAGATCCTGACGGGGGAGCTGCGCATCGGCCTGCGGGAGGGATTGCTGGAGGCGGCCATCGCAGAAGCGTTCGAGCGGCCTCAAGCGGCCGTGGGAATGGCCCTGATGCTGACCGGCGACACGGGCGAAACCGCCGTCCTCGCCAAGGAGGGTCGCCTGGACGAGGCCCGTCTCCGGCTGCTGCACCCGATCAAGTTCATGCTCGCCTCGCCGGCCGAGGATGCCGCCGACGTGCTCGCGCGCCTGGGCCCCACGGTCTGGGCCGAGGACAAGTACGACGGCATCCGAGCCCAGCTCCACCGCCGCGGGGCCGAAGTGAGGCTCTACAGTCGAGACCTGCACGACATCAGCGAGCAGTTTCCCGAGATCGTCGAAGCGGCCCGGCCGCTGGATTGGGACGGCATTCTGGACGGCGAGATCCTTGCCTACTCCGACGGCCGCGTCCTGCCGTTTCTGACACTGCAGGGGCGGCTCGGCCGGAAGGAGCCCACGGCCGATGTCCAGGCCGAGGTGCCGGTGGCGTACGTGGCCTTCGATCTGCTGGCCATCGGGCCGCGGTCCGGTCTCGGCGACGATTCGCCCAACGGCTATCACTCCGCCGGCGGGGCCGCCGGCCACCTGAACGGCGCGTTCTCCGGCCACTCAGCCGGCGGGGTCCCGGGCCGGAACGGCGCAACGCCCTCAGTCGTGCCGCTGCTGCAGACTCCACTGGTCGAGCGCCGCGGCCGCCTCGAGGCCCTGGGCCTGCGGATGGTGGCGGAGGGCGGCCGATTCGCGCTGTCTCATCTGGTCACCGTCGATTCGGCCGAAGCACTCGACCGCGTCTTCGACGAGGCCCGCGCCCGGCGCAACGAGGGTCTGATGGTCAAGGACCCACAGAGCGGCTATTCGCCGGGGCGACGGGGTCTTGGCTGGCTCAAGATGAAGCGCGCCCTGGCGACCCTGGACTGCGTCGTGGTGGGCGTCGAAGCCGGCCACGGCAAACGGCACGGCGTCCTGTCGGACTACACGTTCGCCGTTCGCGACGAATCGGCCGATCGTCTGGTCACGATCGGCAAGGCCTACACCGGCTTGACCGACGCGGAGATCGCCGAGATGACGCGCTGGTTCGAAGACCACACCGTGCGGCGGCTCGGTCGGTTCAGGCAGGTCGAGCCTCTGGTCGTCGTCGAGGTCGCCTTCGACGTCATCCAGCGCTCGAACCGTCACCAGTCGGGCTTCGCCCTCCGCTTCCCGCGCATCGTCCGCCTCCGGCCCGACAAGACTCCGATCGAGATCGACACGCTCGCGAACGTCGATCGGTTGCACCGCGAGTTGCAGCAAGGCTCCGAGTACCTCCTCACAGCAGAGGTCAGACGGTCTGAGATGACGCCGACCGAGACGGCCTGATCTCGACCCGGCCCGATGCCCCGCCGGTTATGCTGCGTCAATGCTCGACGCGCTCAGTCCCGCTCGGTCGCTCCCGATCACCGTTGGGACCGCCCATCTCATCATCCAGGGCACTCTCCACACCAGGCTCCATCGCCTGACCGACGTCCTCAACGAACCAGATGCCGAGCACCTGGTTCTGTTCGATGCCACGTTCATGGAAGTCGGATCCCGGCGTGTGATCGCTGGGCCGAGCGTGGCGCAGATCCAGCTGGCTGACCTGCTGTTCGCCCACGTCGAAGGACCGACCGAATCTGAGACGGAGATGCGGATGCCCAAGCAGGCGGTCCGGACCGTCCTGCTCGCCCCGCCCTTCACGGTTGAGGGCCAGATCCATCTACCCTATGAAGCTGAGCTACACATGGCCCTCGACGCCTTCGGAGGGCGGTTTCTGGCCGTCACGGACGCGCGTTACTGGGCCTACAGCGTGGCCGAATCGCCCAATCACGCCGATCTGCTGCTCCTCAACCATGCCCGGACACACGTCGCCATTCCCGCCGGTGTGGAGTGGCGCCGAGAGCCGCACGACTCTGGCCCGGGCGCCTCGAATCCCTGGTAGCCGGCAGCCCGAAACGCGCGGCCTGCGGCCCCGAACGTGGGGCCTGCGACCCCAGTGGCCCCGGTCCCTCTTCTCGGTCAGCGCTCGGCCGGGAGGTCGAGTCGGTCGCCCCACTCCGCCCAGCCCGCGTCGTAGACGCCGATATCGTCGTAGCCGATGAGCGTCAGCGCGAAGGCCAGCTTGCAGGCCCCGATACCGGCCGAGTCGTAGCAGATCAGGCGACGACGCGGACCGACGCCGGCGCGGCGAAGAAGCGTCTGTATCTCCTCGGCGCGGCGAAAGCGGCCCGTCCGTGGTTCCGTCGTCGCCGCTGCCGGAACGTTCAGCGCTCCGGGGATGTGGCCCAGCCGTCGCGTGGTCCCGGCATGGCCGGCAAACTCGGACGGGGAGCGTGCATCCAGCAGCTGGACCTGCGGCGAGTCGAGGAGCTGCTTGACGTCGCTGGCGGTCAGCCGCAGCCGCGCCTCCAGGCGCGGCGTGAATGTGGTGGGCGGCCGCAGTTCCGCGGCCGATGAGAGCGGCTGGCCGAGGGCCTGCCACCCGTCCAGCCCGCCGATCAGGAGACGACCCGAGTCGAAGCCGTAGACGCGGAGCGTCCACCACGCTCGAGCGGAATACGAGAGCGCGGCGTCGTCGTACAGCACTCCCACCATGCCGTTGCCGAGACCGGCCCGTGTCAGCGTCTCAGTGACTCGCTGAGGGCCGGCGATGAACAGGACGTCGTTGTCATCGTCCTGCTCCACCAGGTCGGTCCGCCAGTCCACGTACATTGCGCCGGGAATGTGCCCGGACGCGTAGAGACGCCGGCCTGACCCGTCTGGCCGCCAGCGCATGTCGAGAACGCCGAAACCCGGCCGGCCCAGGTTCTCAGCCAGCCACTCGGGCGTGGCCAGCAGCTCCGGTCTGGCGTATCCGCTGATCTGGTATCCGGTCATCGACAACCCCACTGGCGCCGCACCCGCCGCTCATCGCCTCGAGCGAGGGGTAATTGAGGAACTGCCCAACGTGGGTGCGCGCATCTGCCGCCTATCATACGAATCGTGGTGACGCCGTTCCTCCCCGACGACCAGAAGATCCCGGCTCTCCGTGAAGCGCTGCCGTCGACTGCCGCGGGCATCTACCTCAACACGGGCACGGCGGGGCCGCTCCCCAGGGAGACGGCCCATGCCATGGCCGAGGCCGAGGCCTGGGAGTTGCGCACCGGCCGGGCCGACATACACCACTACCAGGACTCGCTCGAGCGCATGGCGGAGGCGCGGGCCGCGGTAGCGGCGGTCCTGGGCACGGACCCGAGCCACATCGCCCTGACTCACGCCACGACCGACGGAATGAACGTGGCGGCCTGGGCGGTCGATTGGAAGCCCGGCGACAGGGTCGTGACCACGAGCCTCGAACACGCCGGTGGGCTGGGGCCGCTGTGGGCGCTGCGCGAGCGCGGCGGCGTGGAGCTGGTCATCGCGGATGTGGGTACGGGCGGCGATCCGGTCGCCATCCTGGAGGCGCTCGACCGGGCCGTCGTCCCAGGCACTCGGCTCGTCGCGCTCTCGCACGTCACCTGGGCAACCGGCGCACGCCTCCCGATCGGCGAGATCGCCGAGCTGGCGCACTCTCGAGGCGCTCTCGTCGCCGTCGACGGCGCTCAATCGGTCGGGGCCGTCCCGGTTTCGGTCGAGGAGCTCGGCGTCGACTTCTACGCCATACCCGGCCAGAAGTGGCTGCTCGGGCCCGAAGGCATCGGTGCGGTCTACTGCGCCGGGTCGGTGCTCGATCGGCCGCGCACCACGTTCGCCGGCTACTGGAGCTTCGAATCCATCGACCTGGCGGCCAAGGGCAAGCTCTGGCCGGACGCCCGAAGGTTCGAAGGCTCGGGCTACCACGGGCCATCCGTTGTCGGCCTGGCTCGAAGCGCGGCCTGGCTGTCGATGTTCGTCGGGCTTGGCTGGATCCACGAGCGAATCGCCCGCATGGCAGGCGCGGCTGCCTCGATGTTGGCGGATGTGCCAGGCGTCGAGGTGCTGACGCCGACCGCGAACATGGCCGGTCTGGTCACGTTCCGGATTGCCGGCTGGAAGTCGTCAGCGGCCCTGAAGGAGCTGTCGCAGCGAACGCTGTGCATCGCCCGGACCATTCCGCCGCTCGACGCCATCCGCATCAGCGTCGGCTTCTTCAACACCGACGGCGAGCTGCGCCGCTTCCGCGACGGCGTGGCCCTCGTTGCCGAGAACACGCCCGACACGATCCCGCATCGCCCCAGGATCGAGGTCCTGCAGGGCGGCGTGGACTAGAGGCCTGCCGCGGGGCTCGCCCCGTGGTGTACGATCCGGCGCGCGGCGGGGGAGTAGCTCAACGGTTAGAGCATGGCTCTTATACAGCCCCGGTTGGAGGTTCGAATCCTCCCTCCCCTACCAACGCCACTTCCGCCGGTGGCCCGGATGAGGTTGACACCGACATGGGCTGTGGCTCCCGAGCCCTGGCTGACTGGCACGGCAGACGCGGTCGACCCGCTGGCGGCAACACCCGGATCGCACCGAGAGCCTGGTTCACATTCCGGTTAGTCTGCAATGGCAGGCCGGAGAGGGACACGGACGCACCGCCTGACTGGCTCGTCAGACAGCGAGGCTTCCATGGGCCCGTCGCTTGGCTTCACCGTCCGTGTTCTGGGCGTTCCCGTCTCGGTCGGACCGGCTATCGCGATCGGGCTCGTGGGGATGGGCCTCCTGTCGGGCCTCACGGCCGAGTTCCTGGTCGCGTGGGTGATTCTTGGGTTCGTGGCCTTGCTGCTTCACGAGCTCGGCCACGCGGTCGCCTTCCGCCGCTACGGCGTCGATTCGTCGATCAGCTTCTGGCTTTTCGGCGGGTTCACCATTCCGAACGATCAGGAGGCCGCCTCGCGACTGTCGGATCGGCAGATGCTCGTGGTCGCCGTCTCGGGCCCGCTGGTCGGTATCGTCATCGGGGGCATGATGCTGGCCCTATGGCCGGCCCTCGACTCCGCGGACAGGTCGGTTCGCGTGCTGGCCTTTCTCTGGACCTTCGTGAACCTCGGCTGGGCGATCTTCAATCTCTTGCCGATTGGTAGCCTCGACGGTGGCCGCGCCCTGGGCCACCTTGCCGGGGCAGTGTTTGGGCGGGCCGGCCGAACGATCGCGCTGGCCGTCGGCATCGTGGCCAGTGTCATCATCGCCGCGGTGGCCGTAGACCTCAGGATGTACTCGATAGCCTTCATCGCCGTGATCTTCGGGCTGCTCAACCCGGACGCGTATGGCCAGCTTCTCGACGCAGTGCGGCCGGCGAGGGCGAGTCGTCGGTTGAGCGAAGGGGCGCGAGGACTCGAGGTCTGGACCGACGGTGACGAGCGCAAGGCTCTAAGCGAGGACAGGTCATCGATCTACCGAGGCGATCCCCGCTGGCCGCATTAGGCGACTGGGCGCTTCGGGCTGACGCCTCGCGCCCAGTCGCCCTCTGAATTCGCATTACCAAACGGCGGTTGACCGTGGCGCGGCGCGCCTTACGATGTGACGACGCCACCACCGCGGACTGGAGGACCGTTACCCGATGAGCGATCTCCCTCCCGACCAGGCAGTCCCGCGAGAGCCCACGGGTAGCCCCGCAACGCCGGCCGCGGGCCCCGTCGCGGCTCCGCCGTGGGCGTCGGTGGCGCCACAGGCCGGGGCATGGGCCCCGCCCGCTTCGCCGGCTCCCGCCCCCGGATGGTCAGCGCCCGCTTCGCCGGCCCCCGCCCGAACGGCCCCGGCGTTCCAGTTCAACCGGGAGCGCTGGTTGCCGAGCATCGTGGTGGCTTCGATCATCGCCTGTGTTGTGCTCGGCGGCATCGGCCTCGATCAGGTGATTGCTGCCCCGAGCGCGGGCACCGTGACGGTGGGAGGCTCGGTGACCATCACCGCCGCGCCCGGGTGGGTCCTCGCTTCACCGCCCGGCGATACTTCGAGCGGTATCGAGTTGGAGAAGGCCGATGCGGTCCTTACCGCGCAGGTCGTCTCGTCGAACTTCACCGGCGGCTCGGCGTCCATGCTGTCGGGCCAGGAGCAGTCGCTCAGCGGTGACTCGTCTCAGATCAGCTACGGCGACGCTCACCAGACCACGGTCGGCGGCCACGACACCACGTACGTTGCCTTCGAGGCTACCGTGGCGTCCGGTCAGCACGGCATCCTCGACGGCGAGCTCGTCTGCATGGTCGTCAACGACAACGCAGTCGTCATCGTGGCCGGCGCACCGCAGGGCGATCTCGACCCGATGATCGACGACATCGCCGCAATGCTCAAGAGTGTGGGTGCCGGACAATGACGGCCTCCGTTGGACCGGGCTCGTCCGGCATGACGAGCTCCATCGGCTCACCGATTCCCGCGGGCTTTTCGAACTCGCCCGCCTCGCCCACGTCGACACCGCCGCGGTGGGGCAAGCAGGCCTCGCTCATCCAGCCGGGTCAGCCAGCCTTCTGGCTCTACTGCGCAATGCTGGCCATCGGCGGCTACTTCTTCGTCCAAGAGCAGTCGCTCATGAGCAGCCTCATGACTTCCTACGTGCTGTCGTGGGCCCTCGTCCTGGTCTATGCGGTCCCGGTGGCACTCCTTATCTACCGGCTGGATCTGTTCGAACGCGAGCCCAAGCTGCTGCTGGCGGCCGCCCTGGTCTGGGGCGGCGTCATTGCCACCAGCCTGGCCGGCCACGCCAACGAGGCCTGGTTGTCAATCCTGGGCAAGGTCGTTTCGACCGATTTCGCCTCACAATGGGGCGCCGCTGTCGTGGGCCCAGGCGTCGAGGAGACGCTCAAGCTGATGGGCGTCGTCACCATCTTCCTGATCGCGTCGAGCGAGTTCGACGGCGTAATGGACGGCTTCGTGTACGGCGCGATGGTCGGCCTTGGCTTCACCGTCGTTGAGGATGTGTCGTACTTCATCAATGCCGTGGCGGCCGCACCCGGCGCGGTCGACCAGTCCGGCCCGGTATTCAACACGTTCCTGATTCGAGTTGTGGGTGGCGGCCTGTATGGCCACGTCCTGTTCACCGGCCTGACCGGAACGGGCTTCGCCTACTTTGTCACGCAGCGGGCCGCTGCGATGCCGAAGCGCCTCATGGGCGCAGCGGCCTGCATCGCGGCCGGTGTCTCGGCTCACGTCGTCTGGAACTCGCCGTGGATGGACTCCATCCTGCAAACGACCGACGGCGCCAACCCCAGCGTCGTCCAGTGGATCGAGTACGGGACTCTCAAGGGCCTGCCTTTCCTGATCCTGCTGGGCATGCTCGTTCTGTTCGCCACGCGCAGCGAGGAGGACAACTTCCGAGCGATAGTTGCCGGGGAGCCCGATCCGATGGTGGTCACCGACGACGAGATCCGATCGCTCCGAAGCCTCTGGGTCAGGCGGTCGGCCCGAACCGCGACGGGTCGACTTCGCGGCCCTGCCGGAGCGCGACTGACCGGACGGCTGCAGGCAGCCCAGATCGAATACGCGATGGTCCGCAGCGGCACAGACTCGTTTGCCGACCCGGCCCTGGACGCCCAGCGTCTGAAGATCCGGGGCATTCGTGCCGAGCTGGCGGCGCTGCCGTTCCAGCCGCAGCCGATTTCGGGGCCCGCACCGATCGCTCCGGCGCCCCCTCAGGCGCCCCCGACCTGGGGGATGGCGGCACCTGGGCAGCCGGCCCTGGGGCCGGCGGAAGTGGCTCATGAGTCAGCGACCACGGCTGCTGCGTCGCCCGAACCAATCGAGCCCGGGGTCGCTCAGGCGGCCGAGCCNNAGCCCGCCCCGGCCGAGCCCGCGCCTGCGGCAGGTCACGCTGCCCTCGAGTGGATGCCGACCCACGTCGTGCCGGCAGGTGGAATGGCAGCCTGGGAGGCGCCCGATCCGGCGCGCCCGCCCGTCGCCGCGTTGTCCGAGCGTGTCGAGCTGATCGTCGTGGCGCAGGCAGGGGCGTGGGCCCAGGTGCGCGGTGCCAATGGCTGGACCGGCTGGGTCGACGGTCGGTTGCTGGTCCCTCGGCGCTAGCGCCGACCGGTCAGTTCCCGCCGAGCGCACAGCCGGCCGAACATCTCCGGTCGGGCAGCGGTCGACGCTTCTGGTACTCCGTTTGGCCGATCGCGTCCGGATCGCGCCGGGTGCCAGATTCTCAGGGCGCCATGACCAAAGGCGACGTTGACGCGGCGATGACGCGCATCGTCTCCCGCGCGATCATCCGCTCCTCGTTCGTCGGGACGAGCAGCACCCGCACGCGACTGGACGCTTTTGCGAGGTCGACCGCCCGGCCTCGCTCGCTCGCGTTCTTCGCCTCGTCGAGCTCCACGCCGAGGAACCCGAGATGGCGGCACGCGCGNNCCGCCCATGGCCGCCGCGTACGCACCGATGTACTTGCGGATGCGATAGCAGAACACCTCCAGGGCGAGCGCTGCCCTGGCGTGGCCCTTGGCCGCCGCCTCCTCGATGTCGCGCATGTCGCTCGAGAGCCCGGAAACGCCCAGGAGGCCGCTCTCCTTGTTGATTATCCGGTCGATGTCCGAGGCCGGCGCGTCGAGCCGGCGGGCGAGGTAGACGAGGATGGCCGGGTCGAGGTCGCCCGAGCGCGTGCCCATGACGAGGCCCTCGGTGGGGGTCAGCCCCATGCTCGTGTCGACGGCGCGGCCGCCCCGGATGGCGGTCATGCTGCAGCCGTTGCCCAGGTGGCACGTGACGATCCGCGACGCCTCCGGAGCGACCCCTCTTTTCGCGAGCATATCGAGGGCGATGCCGGCCACGTACTGGTGGGACGTGCCGTGGAACCCGTATCGCCGCACGCCGAACGCCGTGTAGTAGTCGTACGGGAGCGCGTACATGNNGTTGGGCGGGTTGTGGAGCGGCGCGAGCTGGCTCACCTTCTCGATTCCCTCGAGGACATCGTCGGTGATGAGCGTCGGCTGGACGAACTTCTCGCCCCCATGGACGACGCGGTGCCCGACCGCGGCGATCTCGTCCACCCGCTTCACGACACCCTTCTCGGGGTCGGTGAGAAGCGCGAATACGCGGTCCATCGCATCGTCGTGGCAGTTCATCTCGGTCTCGAACGAGATCTTCCCGGCGAGCTTCGTCTCCTGGACGATCTGGCCGCATCGCTGGGCGACGCCGATGCACTCGGCGAGTCCCTTCGCGACGACCTCTTCGGTGTGTGCGTCGATGAGCTGGTACTTGAGCGACGAGCTGCCGCTGTTGAGCACGAGGATCTTCATTCGGTGTTCGACCCGCCTGTCCTGCTGCTGACCTTCATCGGTCCTGTCCGCGTCCCAGCGAGCCGACCCGTGGCCGGTCGCCTCGCCGGGATCGCTACTGCGTCGCCTGTACCGCCGTGATGGCAGCCACGTTCACGATGTCGTTCGCGTCGCACCCCCGCGAGAGGTCGTTCACCGGACGCCGCAGGCCCTGGAGGACAGGGCCGTATGCCTCGGCCTTCGCGAGCCGCTCGGTGAGCTTGTACGCGATGTTTCCGGCGTTGAGGTCGGGGAAGATGAGCACGTTCGCCTTCCCGGCCACCGGGCTGCCGGGCGCCTTCTTCTGGCCGATCCACTCGACGAGCGCGGCGTCGCCCTGGAGCTCGCCGTCGAGCGCGATGTCCGGGCGCCGTTCCTTCGCGATCCGGGTGGCCTCGACGACTTTGTCGATGATCGGGTCGCTGGCACTGCCCTTGGTCGAGAGCGAGAGCATCGCGACGCGCGGCTCGAACCCGAGGAGGCTCTGCATAGTCTCCGCGCTCTGAATCGCGATCTCCGCGAGCTGCTCGGCGTCGGGGTTGATGACGAGGCCGCAGTCGGCGTAGATGAACGCACCGTCCTCGCCGTACTCGCAATCCGGAACGATCATGACGAAGAATGCAGAGACCAGCCGGCAGTTGGGGGCGGTGCCAAGGACCTGGAGCGCCGGCCTGATCGTGTCGGCGGTGGAGTGCGTCGCGCCCGAGACCTGTCCGTCGGCCTCGCCCGCGTGCACCATGAGGCAGCCGAAGAACAGCGGGTCGAGGACGAGTTGTGCCGCCTTCTCCTCCGTCATCCCCTTGTGTCGACGGAGATCGAGGAGCGTGCCTGCGAACCGGTTGCGCTCGGGCGACGCGGCGGGATCGACGATCCGGCATCGGCCGATGTCCACGCCGGCCTCCTTCGCGGCGGCCTCGATCTTCGCGATCGGGCTCACCAGGACGACCTCGGCCAGGCCCTCCCGGACGATCCGCTCCGCGGCCGTCACCGTCCGCACGTCGTCAGCCTCCGGCAGTACGACGGTCTTGTGCGCCGCGCGTGCGCGCGCGTAGACGGTTTCCATGACGTTCGACGTCATCTTCAAGCCACTCCCGGTGCGGTTGTATCGTTCGCGCGTCCGGCGCGGAGTCGGGCGACGCGGACCGCCGCCGACATTGGATTGCGCGAGGGACGCTCCTGGCGCTGTTGGGGGAGTCTTCAGCGGTGTTTGTGCGAGCTTCGGCGATCTGGCTCCGCGCCGAGTAGAGCCAATGGGCGCGCGATGCGGGCCGGAAGTCCCGTGCCGGTTGGACGCAGGCGCCAGCGAGCGCGAGAGTCCTGGGTGCCATGACCGCCGTACCATTGCCCGGTTCCCCCTGCCGTCCCATCCTCCTATACATGACAGGCGTTACTGTCCGGCGCGTTGCCGAACTCCGTACCAGAGTGCTCGCGGCGTCTGGATTGGCGCTGCTGCTTCTGGTGTTCGCTGCGGAATCCGCGGCGGGTGCCGCGACGAGCAGTCTCACCAATCCCTCTGTTTCGCCCAACCCTTCGGTCGCCGGCAGCACGGTCACATTCCAGGTGACGTACACCGACCCCGGCGGCGCGGCACCCTATCGGGTCCGTGTCTACAGCGGCGGCAACACTCGGCTCGCTACGTTTGCGCTGCCCGGGTCTGGGGACTGGGTCCATGGGGTCACCCTGACGGCCACCACGTCCAGTCTGGCGGTCGGCTCGTATCCGATCGTCTTCAGGGCGTGGCAGGGAGACGCCGCCCACACCCCGCTTCCGGATCTCGCCGGCGGAACCCTCGTGATCAGTGCGGCTCCCAGCCCGACTCCGACGCACTCGCCTACGCCCACTCCGACCCCCACTCCGA
>PMNU01000148.1:876-1404 GCA_003165675.1 Chloroflexota bacterium | reverse complement strand
CAAGGCGCCGACTCCGACCAAGGCACCGACGTCAATGCCCACGACTGCGCCCATCCCGACACCGGTCGCGACTGCAACGGTCACCCCAATCGTCACTCCGACGCCGAGCCACAGCCCGGCATCCGGCGGTGGCACCACGACGGGGAGTGGCGCAGGCTCGTCGCCGATCGGGTCGACGGCGACGGAGGCGCCGGGTTCAGGAACGGCCGGTGGCACCGGCTCCAGCGGCGGCGGGCAGGCCGAATCATCGCCCGGATCGACCGGGCCGCTGGCCGGCATCATGAGCGGNNACCGGTGCGCCCTCCGATCCTGCGGTCAAGCGCGGCGGCTCCGCCGCCTTCATCGGCAGCCTGGCCCACTACCTCGCCACGGGCGTCTCCAGTGGCAGCGTGCCTGCCGGCGTGCCGGCCGACCCATTCGGCGGTCGGAACGAGTCGCCCGCGCAGCTGATGGTTGCGCTCGCTCCTACCCTCGCCACCGGCAGCGCCGGGGCCTTGGCGTGGGCCGCGTTCGCCTTCTTCGGCAAGC
>PMNU01000148.1:0-815 GCA_003165675.1 Chloroflexota bacterium | reverse complement strand
GCCTCCTCGACTCGCCGGACGAACTTCGCTCGAGGGAGATCGGCATCCTCGACAAGGGCGATGAGGTCCAGCTGCTCGAGAGCCGTCGCGCCTTCTGGCTGGTCCTGTGCCCGGATGGTCGTCAGGGATGGGTCCATCGCATGACGCTGGCCGATCCTCCCGCAGCGGCGATGGGCGACGCGGACCTCGAACCGATGCCGCAGTACATGGACGACGACGACGCGCCCGCGGTCCTTGAGGACGTGGCCGAGCCCGGCGCCGACGGGCTCCTGGAGGCGTACATGAGGGCTCGCAGCGACGTGCTTCGAACCATGGCTGCCGATGGGACGGTTTCCGCCAGGGTGTCTGCCGCACCGCACGTCGAGATTCCCGCTACCGCCCTCCCGCCCGAGGAACCCGTTTCCGCCGCTGTTCCCGCCGCAGAATCAGCACGTGCTGGTGAGCGATATTCGGGACGAAAGAACGCGGGTAGCCGTAAGGCCGCAACCGCGTCCCGGCCTGGTACCAGATCACGTCGCCCTTCACGGTGAAACCGGAGCGGGTCGCCCGGTCCGCCAGGTCTGAGCCTGTGAAGACGTATCGTCCGTCCTGGTAGGCATCCCGAACGATCACCGCCGCATATCGATCGGGTCGCAGGATGCGCAACAGTTGGGCGAAGGCGACCTCCATCCTGTCGAGGAAGGTGGCGTAGTCGGCACTGTTGGCCAGGTCGCCGGCGTGCTCGGTGACCATGGCGTAGTCGGTCCGGCGATTAGCGTGCTCCTCGGCCAGCTTGCCGCCCGACATGGTTATCGGCAGCTGGATGTTGTAGGGCG
>PMNU01000061.1:5174-7388 GCA_003165675.1 Chloroflexota bacterium | reverse complement strand
TTGGCGATCGAGAAGGTCGTGATCGCGCCGCGGGTGATGAGCAGCTGCTTCCCGATGGCGATGACTTCGATCAGCTTGGTGGGGTCCGAGTCCAGGTCGACCATGTTGGCGGCCTCCTTGCAGGCGGAGGTGCCGCTGTTCATGGCCAGTCCCACGTCCGCCTGGGCAACGGCCGGGGCGTCGTTAGTTCCGTCGCCTGTCATTGCCACGAGGTGGCCGTCGGCCTGCTCGGCGCGGATGCGAGCGATCTTGTCCTCGGGCTTGGCCTGGGCCATGAAGTCGTCCACGCCCGCTTCTGCCGCGATCGTCCGTGCGGTCAGCGGGTTGTCGCCGGTGACCATGACGGTCCGGATGCCCATGCGGCGCAGTTCGTCGAAGCGCTCCTTCAGGCCGGGCTTGACCGTGTCCTTGAGCTCGATGACGCCCAGCGGACGACCGTCGCGGCGGATCGCCAGAGGAGTGGCGCCGAGCGAGGAGATCTCGTCGGAGAGTGTGTTGAGTTCCGGCGGCGCCTCGCCGTCGAGGGCCGCGACGATCGCGTCCACGGCACCCTTGAGGACGACCGTGCCGTCGGCGAGGATCACGCCGCTGGTCCGCGACTCGGCGGAGAAGGGGACGACGGTGGCCACGTCCGCCGCCGGCGAGCCTGACGCCGACTCCGCCCTCGGGTCCTCAGAACCGATCTCGGCCAGGCGCTTGCGCGCCAGCTCAACCACCGACCGCCCTTCCGGCGTCTCGTCCTCGATCGAGGTCAGCAGCGCCGCCTCCAGCACTTCGCGCTCCGTGACCCCCGGCAGCGCCACGACCCGCGATGCCAGTCGGTTGCCGAAGGTGATCGTGCCGGTCTTGTCGAGCAGGATCACGTCCACGTCGCCGGCCGCTTCCACGGCCCGACCGCTCATGGCCAGCACGTTGAAACGGGCGACGCGGTCCATGCCGGCGATGCCGATTGCGGAGAGCAGGCCGCCGATCGTGGTCGGGATCAGGCAGACGAGCAGGGCCACCAGGACGACGATTCCAAGCGGCGCCCCGGCGTAAAGGCCGAAGGGCCGCAACGTGGCCGTCGCCAGCAGGAAGACGATCGTCAGGCCGGACAGCAGGATCGAGAGCGCGATCTCATTTGGCGTTCGCTGCCGCTTCGCGCCCTCGACGAGGGCGATCATTCGGTCGAGGAAGGTCTCGCCCGGATTGGCCGTGATGGAGATGGTGAGCGTGTCGCTCGTGAGCGACGTGCCGCCGGTCACGCTGCTCCGGATGTCCGTGCCCGGCTCCTTCAGGACGGGGGCGGATTCGCCGGTGATGACCGCTTCGTTGACGTAGGCGACGCCTTCGATCACATCGCCGTCGCCGGGGATCGTCTCGCCCTCGCGAACGACGACCACGTCGCCGGATCGCAGCGCGGAGGAGCCGACCTCTTCGAGCGACCCGTCCTCGCAGCGACGATGGGCCATCGTCTCCGAGCGGGTCTTGCGTAATGTTGCCGCCTGGGCCTTGCCGCGGGCCTCGGCCAGAGCCGTGGCGTACGTGGCGAAGTAGACCGTGAACCACAGCCAGACCGCGATCTGGAGCTCGAAGCCCGTGGACCGGCCGACTTCGCCCGGCGCGGCCTTGCTCAGGCCCATGAAGTCGGAGATGAGGACAAGGGTCACGAGCGCGGCCGTGACCTCCACCACGAACATGACCGGGTTCCTGGCGAGATCCAGCGGGTTCATCTTGCCCACGGCTGGCCCGAGCGCACCGCGCAGCAGCTTCGGGTCGAAGATGCCCCTGTTGCGCGGACGCGGTGCCTGATTGGCCTGGGCCTGGCGGTTTTCGCGAGCCACGCGGCGGGTGCCGCGGGCGGTGTCGATCACGGATAGAGAGAGGAGCTTGCGGCCGAGTCCGCCCGCGACTTCGAAGGCCATCAGAACAGCCTCCCGGCGTTGTTGAGGAGCTGGTCGGCAATCGGGCCGAGCGACAGAGCCGGGAAGAAGGTGAGCGCGCCGACGATGATGATCACGCCGAGCAGCAGTCCGACCCATATCGGTCCCGTCGTTGGGAAGGTGCCAGGGGACGGCGCGACGCGGCGCTTGCCGGCCATGGAACCGGCGATGGCCAGGATCGGCACGATCATGGCGTACCGCCCGAGCATCATGGCGAAGGCGCCGGTGATGTTGTAGAAGAGGGTGTTGCCGGTGAGCCCGGCAAAGGCGGAGCCGTTGTTGCCGGTCTGGC
>PMNU01000061.1:3437-5157 GCA_003165675.1 Chloroflexota bacterium | reverse complement strand
GCCATCTTCATCTCGTAGGCCTCGATCTTCTTGCCCAGGAACTCCGGCGTGCGGCCCACCATCAGCCCGGCTATGAACACGGCGATGATGGCGAACACGAGGATCCCGTACAGGCCGGCGCCCACGCCACCCGGAGTGATCTCGCCGAGCTCGATGTTGAAGAGCGGAACCAGGCCGCCGGCCGGCAGGAAGCTGTCGTGCATGGAGTCGACGGCGCCGGTGCTCGTGCCCGTGGTAACCGTGGCGAACAAGCCGCTCGAATCCGCTCCGAAGCGAGTCTCCTTGCCCTCCATGTTCCCGGCCGACTGGTCGATGTTCTGAGCCACAGCCGCGGGTATGGACGGGTTGGAGCGCTCTTCGCTGGCCATCGCCACGAGGGAGCCCGCAGACAGCACGATGACCATGACTGCGAGCAGCGCCCAGCCCTGTCGCGCGTTGCCGGCCATTCGGCCGAATGTGTTGGTCAGGGCGAACGGGATGATCAGGATGAGCAGCATCTCGAACCAGTTCGTGAACCCCGTCGGGTTCTCGAATGGTTGGGCCGAGTTGGCGTTGAAGAAGCCCCCGCCGTTGGTGCCCAGTTCCTTGATGGCTTCCTGCGAGGCGACGGGACCGAGCGGGATCGTCTGCACGGCCCCCTGGAGGGTGTGAACGGTGAGGGAACTCGCGAAGGTCTGGATCACGCCCTGGGAAACGAGTACGAGCGCCGCAACGAAGGCGATCGGCAGCAGGATGTAGAGGGTGCTGCGGGTCACGTCGACCCAGAAGTTGCCGATGGTCGCCGATGACTTGCGGACCAGGCCGCGCGTCAGGGCGAGTGCCACGGCGATGCCGGTAGCCGCGGAGACGAAGTTGCGAACGGCGAGCCCGGCCATCTGCGTCAGGTACGTCATGGTGTTCTCGCCGGAGTAGTTCTGCCAGTTCGTGTTCGTATCGAAGCTGACGGCCGTGTTGTAGGCCATGTCCGGCGCCACCGGGCCTATGCCTGCCGTGCCGCCCTGGCTCAACGGCAGCGATGCCTGGAACCGCTGCTGCAGATACAGCGCCAGGATGCACACGAATGAGAAGACGATCACCGATACCGCGTACGCGGTCCAGCGCTGCTCGGCTGTCTCGTCGACACCAAGGACCCTGTATATCCCACGTTCGACAGGCCGAAGAACAGGCGACAAGAAGACGCGTTCTCCCTCCATCACTGCCCGCATATATCCGCCGAGCGGGCGCGCGAGAAGGATGGCGACGGCGAATAGAATGAAGGCCTGGAGCAGGCCAGCCGGCGAGGGGATCATCTAGAACTTTTCCGCCCGCAGTAGGGTGAAGATGAGGTAGACGCCGAGAAGGAGGACGATCACGCCGCCCAGCAGGTCCTCCGCGTTCATCGGGCCAGCCTGTCGCAGACCCAGATCAGGCCCATGAAGAACAGCACGCAGACCCCCATCAAGGCGACCATCGCCAGGTCAAAGAGCATCGAGTCCTCCCTGAGGGACGGGCGCTTCGGCGCCGTCGGCCTCGCTGTGGTGGCGCTCCACGATCTCGATGAGCGTCGGCACGGCGAACGGCTTGGGCAGGAAGCCGGCGCAGTCGAACTCGCGGAGTCGCGAGTGCGGGACGGCCGTGGCGCTGACCACGAAGACGGGTGGTGAGCCAGCCGTGTCGAGCGCTCCCGAGCGAAGGAAGCTCCAGCCCGAGTCGCCCGGTAGGTTGATGTCGAGGAGCACGA
>PMNU01000061.1:0-3375 GCA_003165675.1 Chloroflexota bacterium | reverse complement strand
GGAAGCGCCGCGCCACCTGCTCGCCGAACCTCATGCCCGTGAGGGTGATGCGTGAGGCGGAGCCAGACGCGACGAGGGTGATGGCGCTCTCGACCTCGGCGATTTCGGAGGTCAACCGACGCCTGGTCTCCCCAGGGTCTGAAGTCGCAGTCGCATCTGCCGGGTCGCGTTCCATTCCCCCAGGATCGCGGACCGCTCCAAGAGGCAGCCGGGGCCTCGGCGCCGTCGACGGCTAAACGCGGTCTAAACGATTGACGCGCCGCCGACGCCGCTCGGGGGTCGTCGCCATACTTGCAGTCATGGGACGACGACACTGAGCGGCACTCGAGCGGGGCCTCGGGCGGCCCGAGCCCGCCGCGATCCGGGCGACGCGTCCGTCGAGAACCCTCGCGGCTCCACTGCGGCCACGCCGCGGACTCTGCGCGGCGTCTACATCGCCACCGGCCTGTCGACGGCCTCCATCGCCCCTTTCATTCCGGTGATCCTTCGAAGCCGGGGGCTGGATCCGGCTACGATCGGTGTCGTGGCGGCCCTTGCCGCGCTCGTGGCGACGCTGGTCGTGCCGGCGTGGGGCCACCTTGCGGATGAGCTCGTTGGGCGGGTGCGGGCATTCAGGATCGGGTTGGTCGTCGCCACGGGCTGCGCCGTCGGTCTCCTGTTTCAGCTGCCACTCGTCCTGGTCGCCGCGCTGGTAGGCAGCTTCACGGTCTTCGCGAACCTCTTCATCGGGCTTTCCGATGCCCTTGCCGTCGCCGATCTACCCGCCCCGGAGCGACAGTACGGAGCCCTGCGCGCCTATGCGAGTCTGTCGTTCACCATCGGGATCGTCGCTGTGGGCTTCCTCTACAGCTGGGCCGGGTATGGCGCAGCCCCTGCCGTCTTCTTGATCTGGTCGATCGCGCTGCTATTCCTCGTTGGCTGGATCCCCGACCGCGCGGTGGACCCTAAGGCGCGTGGCGCTGCCCGGACCGACGGCGGACGCGCGGTCCGTTTCGGCTCGCCGGGCAGGGCGTTGGCTGTCCAGCCACGGCTGCCGGTCCTGCTCGCCGTCTTCGCCATCGCCTTCACGGGACTGCAGGGAGCGTTGACTTTCATCGGGATTCGAATCGTGGAGCTCGGCGGTCAGCCATCGGATGTCGCGCTCTCTTTCGGAGTGGCCGCAGTTATGGAGATCCCGGGGCTCGTGGCGGCAGGCTGGATAGGCCGCCGGATTGGGCTGCGCTGGCTCTGCCTCATGTCGCTCGTCCTGTATGGCATGTGCATTGCTCTTTGGGGTGTCCTGCCCTCGGCGATATCGATCAACGCAACCCGCGCCGTCACTGGTTTGTGTAACGGCTCTTTGATGGCAGCGCGCGTGCTGATGGTTCCGCGCCTGCTCCCTCAGTCGTTGCAGGCAACGGGCCAGGTCATGTTCCAAGCCGCGACCATGGGTTTCGGAAGTGTGTTGGGTAGCGTAGTCGGAGGTGTGGCGTACAAGTCATTCGGCCCGACGGTGTTCTTTGCAGCGGCCGGCGGAGTGGCAATTTTGGGCGGGATTGGGACGTGGCTCGTGCTGGCCGGTCCGGCTGGCGCTCGATTGACGGGTCGGGCAGCGGGCCCGCTGGGGCTGTCCGAACCGCCAACCTGACGAGACAGAGATGGCGTCGGGGCGTTCAGCTGGAGGCGGCGTCCACGCGCGCTGCAGAGGCGACTGGAGCATTGCCGATCTGGCCATCCGGCTCGATCTTGACGGCGGGGGCTATGCCGATCCGGCTCAGCGCGGCGGCGGCGTGCACGCGCGCGTCCTCGTCCGGATCTTCGAGAGCGGCGTTGAGCGGTTCGACGGCAGGGGCGCCGATCCGGCCGAGCGCTTCGGCGGCGGCAATGCGAACCAGGACGTCCCGGTCCTTGAACGCCCTGATCAGGGGCTCCACGCGCGGGTCGCCTATCTTGCCGAGTGCTGTGGCCGCGGCAATGCGCACCAGCACGCCCTCGTCTTCGAGCGAGGCGACGAGGGCCTTTGTGGCGCGAGGGTCGCCGATCTTGCCGAGCGCGGTGGCGGCCGCGTGGCGCACCCACGAGTTCTCGTCCTTCAGGGCGGTAATGAGTGGACCCACAGCGCGAGGGTCGCCAATCGGACCGAGCGCCCGGGCGGCCTGTTTTCGAATCTCCCTGTCCCTGTCCTTGAGCGCGGCGACGAGGGGCGTGACGGCGCCGGGGTGGCCGATCAGACCGAGCGCCCGTGCGGCGCGCTTGCGAACCTCCGAGTCGCCGTATTTGAGGGCGGCGGCGAGCGGCTTCACGGCGCGGGGGTCGCCTATGTCGCCGAGCGCCTCCACGACACCTTTGCGCACTTCTTCGTCGGGGTTCTTCAGGGCTGCGAGCAGGGGTACGACGGCAGGGACGCCGATCTGCGCACACTCCTCCCACCCGCCCTTGAGGGCCCAGTAAATGGCTCCCGTCTCCTCGCGATCCGGCGTCCAGCCGACTCTGTCGAGGGCCTCGACGGCAGCCTCGCGCATCTTCCGGTTTCTGAGGGCGGCGACGAGCGGTTCGACCGCGGGCGTGCCGACGTGGCCAAGGGCATCGGCCGCAGCCTCGCGTACCTCTTCGTCTTTGAGGGCGGCGACGAGCGGCCCCACGGCGGGGGCGCCGATGTTGCCGAGCGCCTCGGCGACCGTCGAGCGCACCAGGGGGCCATGGTCCCTCAGGGCGGCGACGAGCGGCCCCACGGCGCGCGGGTCGCCTATCTGGCCGAGCGCCCTGGCGGCGTACATGCGAACGTCCTGGTCACCCTGCCGGAGGGCGGCGATGAGCGGCTCCACGGCAGGGGCGCCAACGTGGCCGAGAGCGTCGGCGGCAGCCTCGCGGACATCCCAATCCCGGAGGGCGGCGATGAGCGGCTCCACGGCCGGGGCGCCCACCTGAGCGAGCGCCGCTACGGCAGTCTCGCGGACCCCGCTCTTCGCATGTCCGAGCGCCCGGATCAACCCCGGGATGTCTCCTTTGGCAGCGAGCTTGCTGGCGTCTGGCTGTCCGAAACTCAACGTGGCGCGGCCTCCTCAGGGACAAGTCTGACACGGACGGAGCGGCATGTGGAGTAGAGAAATGCCCCCCGGCACGCAATACAGACGTACTAGCGGCTCAGTGGGATGTGGGGAGGTCTGGTGCACTGCGCCGATGACGAGTCGCCCGCTGGGGTCTCCGAGCACTCATCTTCGTGCCTTGCGTCCCGCCTCCGCGCCGACCGATCCTCCGGCCCCATCCCCGGCTGGGACCGCCGACGCGGCCGGTACTGCCGAAACGGTCAGGGTCATCTTCGATGTGACGCGCCACTTCTGCACCCGACCGCCGCAGCGCAGCGATGCCGCCGTCTCACGATGGAATGTCATGAAA
>PMNU01000019.1 GCA_003165675.1 Chloroflexota bacterium | reverse complement strand
GCGACTGGTGGGAGTGGGAGCTAAAGCCCAACACTCCCTGCCGGGAGCCGAGCGGCGTCGCCATAGACCACTACAACCGGTACGGTCGCGACGTGGCCATGCTCGCGGGGCTGGGATTCAACACCTACCGCTTCTCGGTGGAGTGGGCTCGCGTCGAGCCGAGCGAGGGCCGCTTCGATGAGACCCAGCTCGAGCACTACCGCCGCATGATCGACGCGGTCCGCAAGAGCAACCTCATCCCAATGGTCACCCTTTACCACTTCACGCTGCCGATATGGGTCGCCAGGAAGGGCGGCTGGCTGGCGGACGAGACGCCGGCGCTGTTCGAGCGCTACGTCCGGCGCGTCGTCGACGCCCTCGGCAACGGGATCGACTGGTATTGCACGATCAACGAGCCCGGCGTCGTCGCCTACGGCGGCTACATGGGCGCCCTCGGCTTCCCGCCGGGAACTCACGGCCTGACCAACTGGAAGCGCGCCGCGCGGGGCCTGGTCGACGGCCATCGACGGGCTCTGGCGGCGGTCAAGGAGCTGCGCCCGAGCGCTCACGTGGGCCAGACCCATTCGATGCAGGAGTGGGAGTCGAACTCGGGCGGCCGACCGGCCATGGAGTACGCCCGGCGCATGAGCGAGGACGTCTACCTCGAGGCGTCGGGGGAGGACGACTTCGTCGGCGTCCAGACCTACACGCGCGCCCGAGTCGACCTGCCCCGACCGATCGGCTGGCTGACGAAGATCGCTCTGGCGGTGGGCCCGATCGAGAGGTTCGTCGTGGCGCAGACGGTCGCCCACCGGGACGACAACAACCCTACGGTCGATTCTCGAGATGGAATCCGCCGGACCCAGATGGGCTACGAGTTCCGCCCGGAGGCAATCGCCGCCACGGTTCGGCGAGTGGCTGAACTGATGCCCGGCAAGCCGATCGTTGTCACGGAGCACGGCGTGGCCGCGTCGGATGACGCCGAACGCATTGAGTTCATCGGCGGCGGTCTCAAGGCCCTCCACGCGGTCCTGGACGACGGCATCCCGCTGCGCGGTTACATCCACTGGAGCGCATTCGACAACTTCGAGTGGGCGCTCGGCTACGCCATGCAGTTCGGCCTGATCGCCGTAGACCGCACGACGCAGGAGCGCACACCGAAGCCTTCGGCGCGATTCCTGGGCGATGTGGCGAGGGCCAACAAGCTGACGGTCGAAGACCGCTAGTCCGATGCGCCGCAGGCGCCACCGTGGCTGGGCCCGATGGCGCCGCCCTCCCGCCCCGGGTAGCACAAGACCGGCGACTTGGCGCCGGTCCTGGCAGTTGCGGTGCGGTTGAGGCCTTGGCCCCTACCGCGCGACCTTGCCAGCGCGAGTGTCACCGCTGATGTTTCCGGCACGAGGTCTCCATTCGAGGTTGAATGAGCTGCGGGCAAGGCCGGCCGTGAACGGGTGTGCCCCGCCTTCACCGCGAATGAGTCGCGAACCTTCGGCCGCCGTCGCTGCCTTCATCAGACCTCCAGAGAACCCTGGCGCGGATGAGACGCCAGCACCGTACGCCCGCATACCCGGGTCTGCAATACCCGATCGGATGGGACCCGATAGGACCGGCATCTCCCATCCGACTCGTCCCTCCAGGCGCGGCAGCCAATGCCCCTCCCGCGAAGACGGCGCCGCCGGAATCGCACGCGTTTCGCCCTCCATGAAGGAGCGCCCAGCGGCACAGGAGTCATCGGCGCTGTCACGGACAGCCCGGTGCAACCTGGGCGATCGGCCCCTCCGGTTACCGAGTGGGCCCTCGACCCAACCGTGACGTTCCTCAATCATGGTTCATTCGGGGCGTGCCTGAGGGCGATTCTCGAGGTCCAGCGCGGCCGGCGGTTCGATGTGCCGTTGATGTCCTGGCCGCACGTACGCCGGCACAAACGAGAGTCGCTGGAGGCTCACGGCATCATCCGGTAGCATCTGCTCATGACCCGCTTCTCGACTCGGGCGATTCTGGCCGCGACCCGGTCGCCCGAGGTCAACCAGGTACCGTCCGCCATCCCTATCTACCAGGCGGCGGCATTCTCCACCGGCGATGCCGCTGAGCTGGGCGACGTCCTCACCGGCGCCCGGCCCGGCTATGCGTACAGCCGAATCGACAATCCAACGACGGCGGCGCTGGGCGACGCGGTTGCCGATCTGGAAGGTGCGGAGGCCGGGCTCGCCTTTGCCTCCGGCATGGCCGCGATTCACGCCGCGATCCTCTCGACGGTCCGCGCGGGGCAGACGATCGTGGCCACGCAGGCCGTGTACGGAACCACACGCGACCTGCTGGTGAGGGTTCTGGCCGGGCTGGGTATCGCGACCGAGTTCGTCGACCCGACCGACCTCGCTGCGGTCGATGCCGCCCTGGTGCGGGCCGGGGCTCCCGTGCTGTACGTCGAGACAATCTCGAACCCGACCCTCGTCGTCTCCGATATCGCCGCCCTCGCGGCGGCGGCACATCGGCGAGGGGCGCTGCTCCTTGTCGACAACACGTTCGCCTCGCCGTACGCCTGCCGGCCGATCGAACGGGGCGCGGATCTGGTGATGCACTCCGCAACCAAGTACCTCTCCGGCCATGCAGACGCGCTGGCCGGGGTCGTCGTCGGGGGCCGCGAGCGAGTCGATGCCCTGCGCCCGATTCTGGTGGACGCGGGCGGCGCTCTCGCGCCGCTGGCCGCCTTCCTCGTCCTGCGCGGCCTGCCCACCCTCGCGCTGCGGATGGAGCGGCATAGCGAGTCGGCTCTCGAGCTGGCGACGTGGCTGCAGGACCAGGACAACGTCGAGCGCGTTTACTACCCCGGCCTGCCCGGGGATCCCGGCCACGCCGTCGCCGTTCGCCAACTCGACGTCTTCGGCGGCATGCTGGCCTTCGAGTTGAGCGGCGGGCGCGACGCCGGCCGCGCCTTCCTCGACGCGATGCGCATCGCCGAACGGACCGCCTCGCTCGGTGCGGTCCGGACGATCACGACTCACCCGCCTTCCACCACGCACCGCCAGCTGGACTCCGCCGCTCTGGCGGCCAGCGGCATCGCCCCGGGGCTGCTGCGGTGTTCGGTCGGCCTCGAGGACGTTGAGGACCTGCGGGAGGACTTCGAACGCGGCCTCGTCGCGGCACGAGCCGCCGAAGGCGCAGGGTCAGCGTAGGGCGGCGAACGACGGCGCTTGGCGGCCGGGCACTGGCGCTCGGCAACGGGCAGTGGGGCTCGGCAACGGGCAGTGCTGGCGGCAGGAGGCTGTGCTGGCGGCAGGAGGCCCCTTCCTGATTCACACTACGACGACATTCAGCAAGACCAGACGGCCCGAGGCAGACCTAGACGCCCCAACGAACTCGATGGAACGGCTAATCCACGCTCAATCAAGTCGTGGTAGACACTCCTCCGAGCCAGCCGGGCCCATCTGCGGCTCCGGACGGGACATATCGCCTGCCTAATGTCGCGCTCACGTGAATTGGGAAAACTCTGCCAGAGCGGCCGAGAAGCCGGCAGAAACGCTCGGACTGGCGGTCGCCGGCGGCGACACCACGGGCCCGAGCGGTCGCGGGCGGCGACACCACGGGTCCGAGCGGCCGCGGGCCGTCCACCCGGCCTCGCGCCCGCCACGATGCAGATCAACAAGAAGCCGCCTCCCCCGGCGGCAGGCCGGGAGAGGCGGCTCTGTACTCGATCTCAGTACTGGAACAGGAGCTCGCGATACTTCGGCAGCGGCCACAACTCGTCGGCCACCAGGGTCTCGAGTTCGTCNNGCGTGGATCGCGTCGACGAGCTGGTCGGCCAGGGCGGCAACCTTATCGGCCACCGTTGCGACGCCCTTGGAGCTGCCGGCGGCGGCCAGCTCGCCCAGGTACTTCACGGCAGCCGGCAGGATCATGGTCTTGGCCATGTCGAGAGCGCAGTTGGCCTCGATGTTCGAGACCTTGACGTAGCGTTCCCAGATGATCTCGACGCGAGCGGCCAGTTCGCGCTCAGAGAGAACGCCAAAGTGCGAGAACGCCCTCTTGGCCTTTGCGGTCGTCAGGGCCGGGAGGGCATCGACGGTGCTCCTGTTGTTGGGAAGCCCACGCCTGGCGGCCTCGACGTACCACTCTTCGGCGTAGTTGTTGCCCTCGAACAGGACCTGCTTGTTCTCCTTGACAATCCCCGAGAGGATCTTGGTCAGCCCGGCGAAGTCGCAGGGCTCGAGCTTGTCGAGCTCGTCGGCGAGCTTCTCGAGAGAGTCGGCCACGGCGGTGTTCAACACCGTCTGGGGCCAGTAGATCGGGGCTGACGATCCAACCGAGCGGAACTCGAACTTGTTGCCTGTGAAGGCGAATGGCGAGGTGCGGTTGCGGTCGGTCGCGTCCTTGGGCAGGACGGGCAGAGTGGTCACGCCCAGCTCCAGGGACCCGCCGGTCTTGGAGGTAGAGGCTGCGCCCTTCTCCAGCTGCTCGACAACGTCCTCGAGCTGAGCCCCGAGGAAGACGGACACGATTGCCGGAGGGGCTTCGTTCGCGCCCAGGCGATGGTCGTTGCCGGCGTCCGCGACACCGGCGCGCAGGAGGTCCGCGTGGACGTTGACGGCGCGGATGATGGCGGCCAGGAAGGCCAGGAACTGGGCGTTGTCATGCGGGTTGTGGCCGGGGTCGAGGAGGTTCTCACCGTCGTCGGTGCCCATCGACCAGTTGTTGTGCTTGCCCGAACCGTTTATGCCTACGAAAGGCTTCTCGTGGGCCAGGAACATGAGGTCGTGCCTGGCGGCGAGGCGCCGCATCGTGCTCATGACGATCATGTTGTGATCTGACCCGACGGAGGTGGCCTCGTACACGGGAGCCATCTCGAACTGGGCGGGCGCGACTTCGTTGTGCCTGGTCTTGGACGGGATGCCCAGGCGCCAGAGTTCGCGGTCCAGATCCATCATGAACGCCAGCATGCGCTCGCGGATGCTGCCGAAGTACTGGTCCTCGAGCTCCTGGCCCTTGGGCGAGGGAGCGCCGAATAGGGTTCGGCCGGTGAGGATGAGATCGGGGCGCTGCTCGGCCAGGCGGCGGTCGACCAGGAAGTACTCCTGCTCGGGTCCGATCTGGGTGAAGACGCGGCTGGCCGTGGTGTTGCCGAACCAGCGCAGAACGCGCAGGGCCTGCTTGCCCAGGGCCTCCTGCGAGCGCAGCATCGGGATCTTGTGATCCAGGGCCTCGCCGGTGTACGAGACGAAACCGGTTGGGATGGTGAGGGTCACGCCGTTGGGCTCGACCTGCAGGAAGATCGGGCTGGTGACGTCCCAGGCGGTGTAGCCGCGGGCCTCGAACGTGGAGCGGATGCCGCCGGAGGGGAAGGAACTGGCATCGGGCTCGCCCTGGACCAGACCCTTGCCGGAGAACTCGGCCATGGTCTGGCCGTCGCCGGTGGGGCTGAGGAACGAGTCGTGCTTCTCGGCACTGCCGCCGGTCATGGGCACGAACCAGTGGGTGTAGTGGGTGGCGCCGTGGGCGAGGGCCCACTCCTTCACGCCCTGCGCCACCGCGTCGGCGATGGAGGGGTCGAAAGGCTCCAACCCTTGAATGGTGCGGCGCAGCTTCTTGAAGACCGGCTTGGCCAGGTACTGGCGCTGGGCGGCCTCTCCGAAGACGTACTCGCCGTAGATGTCTCCGCCGGCGCGCTCGAGGTAGTTCTGGGTGGAGGCCACCTTGTGGCTGGCAATCGCCTCGATGGCCTTCTGACGAGCGGTCATTTGCACTCCTGTCGACCGATGTTGATGGTGTGGCCACTTCCCAGATTCCCCATGGTCGGCCGCTGAGGAACCTCATCCAGGGTTCAGGCACAACGCTACCGGACCGAGTGAGGGCGGGCCAAGACCCCGGCCTCAGACTACTCCGAAATGTCCCGCAAATGAAACCGTTTGGGTGAACGGCCCGCTCGGCAGCCGAGCCGCTGCGACCGCCCCGGCTGCCCGGACCCCGGCTCAGGGCTGGAAGAGGAGCGCGTCCATGGGCCCGTTGTTCCAGTCGCCTGCGACGAGGATCAGCGCGGACCCATCCGGAGACCAGGCCGAGTCGTGGATGGCGTCCGGCCCCATGCTGGCCCCGACCGAGAAGGTGACGACCCAAAGCTTGTTGGCGGTCGGTTGCGTGAAGGTAAAGATGTGCGTGGTATCGGACCCAATGACCACTGCTCCCTGGCCGGACGCGCCCACGGTGTCGCCCGGGCCGTACATCGCCAGCTGCCCGGTATCGGCCCACCAGGAGTAGATCCCGGCCGGGGTGACTCCGTAGTCGACCGACGTGTAGGCGAACAACAACTCGTCGCTGGTCGCCCAGGCGAACGGACCGGACTGCGGGATAAGGCTCACGCGTCCGGACGGGATCTCCAGGACACCGATCCGAACGCTGCTGTCGGCGGATTGCGGATCGTCGGTGAATGCCAGGCGCGCGCCGTCCGGGCTGAAGGCAACCTGCGGCTCGGCCATCTTGATCTGGCTCACGGAGACCACGCTCACGCCCGTGGACCGAACCACCTCCAGCCATCCGAGAGTCGCAGGCTGAACGCCGCTGGGCGCCGGAGCCAGTGCCGTCGGGTGCCAGACCGCGAGCATGCTGCCGTCGCGAGACCACGCCTCCGGCTCTCCGTTGCGTGGCTTGCTCAGGCTGCCGTCGGCCGAGACTACGACGTAGGTCTGCGAAGGGGTCGCTCCGTCCGGCCAGTCCGTCAGCGCCACCGAGCCGGCGCGACCGGCCACCAGCCAGTCGAACCGGCCGAGCTTCGTGAAGTCGGTCGATCCGACCCGGCCCATGTACGCGTAGCCGTCATTCCGGATGACCACGAAGCTGTCCGTGCTCAGCCAGGCGAAGTCCTCCGCCTCAAAGGAGTCGACTTCGCGCCCGGATCGGTCGAAGAGGTGGGCCACGTAGCTTGCGTCGCCGATCGCCTCGCCCACGGCATAGCGGGATCCGTCGGGCGACCAGCCGCCGAACGCCACGCTCCGGCCCGTGAGAATGACCGGCAGCATTTCGTCGAAGGCCGAGCCCGTCCGGATCGTCGGGCTGGGCTTGGGCGTCGCTCTGGGCGTCGCGCTGGGCGTCGCGCTGCCGCCGACCGGCAGCGATGCCGTCGCGGGCTCCGAGTTCGATACGACGGGCCGGCCCTGCAGATGACCGAAGATCGAGACTGCCACGACCGCGGCGATCAGGACCGCGGCGCCGACCACGGTGAATTCCGGGCGCCATCGCGGGACGAGCAGCCCCGAGATCGATCGGCGCAGGCGGAAGACCCGGGTCCAGCGGCGATCCGGAAGCCCGGCGATGACGTCGCGCGGATCGAGAACGGTCGCGCGATCGACCTTTGCCAGGTCCGCCAGCGTCTGTTCGAGAGCGTCTTCGAAATGATCGCTCATCGACGCACCTCCGCGTCATAGCCGGCACGCAGGCGCCTAAGCGCGTGATGCACCCGCGACCTGACCGTGCCTTCGGGTAGCCCGAGAAGCTGGGCGCTCTCGGCCACGGGCAGCCGCCAGTAGTGATGGAGCGTCAGCAGAACGCGATCCTTCGGATCGAGGCGAGCGAATGCCCGCGCGAGCTGCCTCCGGTCGAACTCACGCTCAAGGGAGTCGGTGGGGCCCGGCTCGGCGAGGTCGAGATCGAGCTGGACCAGGTGCCCGCGCCGGCGGACGAACCGAGTTGCCGATCGGATCACGATCCTGCGGAACCAGGTCGGGAAGAGCTGCGGATCGCGCAGGCACTCGAGCGACTGCCAGCCGGCCAGCAGACCGTCCTGGACTGCGTCCGCGGCATCCTCCTCGTCGCCGGTGATGAGCCGCGCGGCGCCCAGGGCGACGACGAGGTGCGGCTCTACTAGCCGATCGAACGCCCCGCGGTCCCCGCGGATGGCCCGATCGACAAGATCTGCCGGAACGCGCCCGTCCCCTTCGCGGCCTCGATCCACCACGGCGTCGATGATGGCAGCGTCCATGCTATTAAGAGGCACGAAGTCGCGCGGCGTTCAATCTTCGCCGGCGGACTCGGTCGGAGGCAGGCCGGGGCGACCGAGAGCCAGGGTCCGGCGGCCACGCCCCCGGGCCGCAAGGCCCCTAGAGCAGTGCCGGCCGCACCCACTCCCTGCCCAGGACGTGCTCATCGAGGAAGGCCAGCACCGTTTCGTACCAGACGCGCGAGTTCTGCGGCTTCAGGACCCAGTGGTTCTCGTCCGGGAAATAGAGGAAGCGGGCCTCCACGCCATGGCGGTGCAGGTCGGTCCAGAGCTTCAGCGCCTCGCTGACCGGCACGCGGAAATCCTGCTCGCCGTGGATCACGAGCATCGGCGTCCTGATCGCGGCCACGTTCGACGCCGGGGACTGGCGATCGTACCGCTCTGGCTCGGTGTACGGGTTGCCGATCTCGCGCTCCCAGAAGACGCCGGAATCGGTGGTGCCGTGGAAGGGCCGCAGGTCCCACAAGGACGCGTGCGTGACAATCGCCCGGAACCGATCCGTCTGGCCGGCAACCCAGTTGGCCATGTAGCCGCCGAAGCTGCCGCCCATCAGCGCCGTCCGCGTCGAGTCGAGATCGGGGCGCGCCAGGGCCGCATCCACGGCCGCCATGACGTCCGTGTACGGCGCGCCTCCCCAGTCGCCCCAGCCGCGCTGGACCATGTGCTGGCCGTAGCCCAGCGAGATCGCCGGATCGGGCATCAGCACCGCGTAGCCGCGCTCGGTGAGAAGATTCGCGTTCCACCGCCAGCTCCAGCCGGCCCACGACCCCAGCGGCCCGCCGTGGACGAATACCGCGAGCGGGGCCGGGTTCTCGGCCGAGGCCTCCGGCGGGAGAATGAGCCAGGATCGAATGGGCGTCCCGTCTGCTGCGGCCGCGGTCAGCCGCTCGACCAGGGACCCGGCGGCGATGCCGCCATCGTCGATTCCGTTGGGGATCTCGACGGCCGATTGATCGGCCGTGTGCGCGTCGAAGCGAACGATTCGAGCCGGGGTCGAAACGGTCGACCGGAGGGCGTAGATCGTCGAGCCGTCCGGCGACGGGCACAGGTCCGATATAGCCCCGTCGGACACGAGCGTCGTCACCTTGCCGTCCGCCAGATCGACCCGCAGGGCCGCAACCCCGCCGTCCCGGTCGGCGGTGCAGAAGAGGGCGGCTGAGTCGTGCGCCCAGACGATCGTCTCGGGCCAGAGATCGAGTTCGGGCGTCAGGTCGCGGCCTTCGCCAGTGGTCAGGTCGATGAGCCAGAGCGTGACCTCGGACGCCTCGTCCGGGGAGCCGTACGTGCCTCGAAGACAGGCCAGGTAGCGGCCGTTCGGGGAAACGGCAGGCGCGGCGTACCAGGCGTCGCCGTGGGTCAGGAACCGGCGCTCGCCCGTCGCGACGTCGATCGCCACCAATTCCTCGGTGATCATCGGCGAACGCGAGTAGTCGACCCAGCGCGTATATAGCGTCGTCCCGTCGGGCGAAAGGTCGATCCCCGACTCGACAAGCGTCGCCGGTCCGGCGTCGCCCGTGAGGTCGCGCGGCTCGAGCCGCGCCTCGGGGTCCGTCGCCCCGTCGAGAGTCGCCGCGAAGACGCGCCTAGTGCGCGGGGCGAGCCAGTCGTCCCAGTATCGAATCGGATAGCTTTCGAAGAGGAGCGCCCCGACACCGGCCTCCTTGCGAGCCTTCGCCCGTTCGGCGTCCTCCGCCAGATCCTTCGCCGCGGGGTGGAGGGCGGCCCCGAACGCGATCGCGTCGGCATCACGTGCAGCGGCAACGGCGTCCACGCCGCCATCGGGTGCGAGCAGCAATCGGGCCTCGCCGCCATCCGCCGGCAGGCACCATAGAGCGTTGATCTTCTTGTCGGGGTCGGGCTTCGCGTCGGGATCAGGCCGGGCTGAGGTGAAGAGAAGCGATCCATCGCGCAGGAAGCATCCGACCGACTCGCCCGCGGCCGAGCGGGTGATCCGGCGCGGTTTGGCGGCGCCGCCGAGATCGACCTGCCACAGGGCGGTCTTGATGTCCTTGCCCTCGGGTCCGAGCCGGCCGACCGCCGCGACCAGGCGGTTGCCGTCCGGGGAGAGCTTCAGGGCCGATAGTCGTGGAAGCGCCAGGAAACGATCGAACGTAAAGGGCTCGCTCATGGCGCGATCATGGCGCAACGGCGCCGAAACGGCACGGGCGCGGGTGAGCGAGTGGCGTCGGTTGGCGCTGGGCGCCCGGTTCCGCGGCGGCTCGAGCGGTTTCCACGCCGCCGGCCCGCGCCATGGCGCCGCGGCCGGCCTTTCGGGCCGCTACCCGCCTTCGGGCTCCCCTGCTATCATTCCGTGGCCCTCAGCGGGCATTTCGGTCGGGGCGTGGCGCAG
>PMNU01000119.1 GCA_003165675.1 Chloroflexota bacterium | reverse complement strand
ACGACAAGCTCCGCCTGAATTGTCAAGTAGGCCGCGCCGGCTTCGTCGATCGATTTCATGTGGACGACGAGATCATCCCTGCCGGACACGAGAGCTTGGGTCAGACGGATGGTCTTCCACCAGAACCAGGCTTGCTGGCGCTCCGTGAACCGCAATTGTTCGGTGAATACCGCTCGGGGCGCCATACCGAAGCCACCAGTCGAGGCGCTGATCTGGAGGCCAAGAGATCGAATGGCGCTGGCGAACCCAGGAGACATGGAATGTGAGCCTACTAGCGACAGACGCTTTGCCGCCCGATCAGGTCCGCGATGCTCAAGTTCCAGCCGGGCCGCCACCTGTCCCCAGTACGGGCTGTCAGCCCATCCAGGATTTGCGGCGAAGGCTTGTTCCAGGATCTGTCGGCCCTTCGCAGGATCGCCGTACATTGCGTGCACCTCGGCCGCTTCCGCGACAGTATCTGACTCGACCCATTCGTTTCTCTCATCCGTCACAGCACTGACGTGCGCCAGTGTGTCGGTCCATTGGCCACAGTGACCGAGACCTCTGGCCGCGGTCACGTTGGCCGCCGCGATGTCGGCGCTGTTCCCCGCAGTCATGAGCAGCTCAAGGGCGGATGCGGCTGAAGCCGACGCTGCATCGTGGTTTCCGCGGCCGATCTCAGCGAAGGAAAGATTGAGAAGGCTGATCCCTTCGTGCCTTCGGTGGCCTCGCTGGCGATTCAGGAGGGCGGTGTTGGCTAACGCCTTGCAGAGCGAATCTAGGCTGCCCGAGTCGGATGCCGCGCACATCAGCCTGGCGGACTCAGCTATCGACGTTAGTTCGCGGTCTCCGCATGCGGCTAGTTCCGCGCACGCCGCGGCCAATTGTGCTGCTGGGTCATGCCGCTGGATGCNNTGAATGATGGCGAACCAGGGGTTGGGGTCCGGGTCCGGAAAGCGAATGACGAATTCGTCCGCGGCGGCCAGGTCGCCCGTGCCGATGATCGTCGGGGTGGCATCGCAGACCACGCGACGAACCTGCTCCGCGTCACCGGCGGCCGCCCAGTGGCGGGCGGCTATGCGCCACGAGCGAGGCTCCATCACCGCCGCCAGCCTCCGGTGCATCTCTGCCACGCCTTCCTCTCCACGCTCGGCCTCGAGGTGAGCCAGCAGGAACTCTCGGACCAGCGGGTGGGGTCGCCAGGTGCCCCCTCGGTGGCCGCCTCTTGACATGAGACCGAGTCGCTGGGCGTCTACGAGCAGGCCCCGGGCTCTGACGGAAGGAACTTCGGCTGCCACGGCGGCCGTGTCGGGCTCGATATCGTCGAGGATGGAGGTCCGAACCAGGAACTCGCGCAGATCGGGCTCGAGATCTCCAACGACCTCCTCTGCGAGGTAGTCGTAGAGATTGCCTTCCGCGCCGGACAGTTCGCGCACGAAAGCTCGCACCTGATTCGGCGATCGACCGTCGACGGCCGTCTTGACCAGTTGGAGCGAGGCCGCCCAACCGTCGGTCCGCTCCTGAAGGTCGTGCAGAACGTCGGGTTCGAGCGGATGGCGGTAGGAGTCGCGGAACAGCCGATCCGTCTCGGACTCGTTGAATTTGAGTTCCTCGCGACCCAGTTCCGCGAGTTCTCCGCGGGCTCGAAGCGCGGCGACGGGCAGGGTCGGCGTGCGCCGGCTTGCCACTATCACCTTCAATCGCTGGGGAACGTTGGCGATAAGCCGCTCCACCACCGAGCCGATAGCTGGGACGGACTCCACCATGTGGAAGTCGTCCAACACGAGGGCCGAGGGCACCTCCCCCAGGCTGTCCACCTCGGTCAGGAGAGTGGCGAGGACCGCAGCTTCGCTTGTGGGTTCGAGCGCCGACTCCGTGAGCAGTGCAGCCGATCGAGCAAGAAGTCTTGTGTCTACTGCCTGACATGCGGCGACCAGGTATCGGATGAAGACGAGGCCGTCGGTGTCCTCCTCGTCCAGCCGGTACCAGAACGTCCGAAGTCTCGACCGGCGAAGGAAATCCGCCACGAGCGTCGTCTTGCCGAAGCCCGCCTCGGCGATGACGTAGAAGACACGGCGGCTTGCGGGAGCCTCCAGCCAATCGAACAGGCGGTCGCGTCGAAGCGTTTCGTCGGGCAGAACCGGGCGTTGGACCTTGCCGGGCCGCAGCGGGAAGCCGGGCCGCGCGGGCGATATCTCCTCGGCGAGGCGGTCGCGGATCTCGGGCTCGACGGACACCCGCAACTCCTCCATCCCCACCCGCTTTTCGCCGAACGGCGGGGCGAAGGATAGGAAGTCGCACCGACGGGTGTCAACTGGATCGGCCGCGGTCGTCTGCATGGGCGAATACTGGTCGCCAGCGATCAACCGCCGCTTATCTGCCGGTGGCTACGGTTCAGGAGCGCTTCAGCCGTAGTTAAGTAACTTAACCCTGCCACTCCGCCCCGCTCCGCAGCAACGGGCCGCGCCGCCGCGCTACTCCTCGTATTCGAAGCCGAGCTTCATCTGGACCCGGTATTCGACGATCTCGCCGCCTTCCACGCGGGCGGTTGACTGGACCACTTCCACGGTACGGATGTTCCGCACGGTCTTGCTGGCCAGAGCCACGGCCTGACGAGCCGCGTCGCTCCACGAGCGTGGGCTCACGCCCACCATCTCCCGGACGATAATCACGCCCATCGGACTCCTCCCTTTGCGGGCGGGCGGTGCCGCCCTATCGACAGCAGTGTAGGGCGAGAGAGTCTCGCGCCGGGCCGCTCGCACTCAGACGCCCGCAACGNNCTCTTGGCCTCAGACGGCCTCGGCGTAGCGTTCGGCGGCGTAGCTCATGAAGCGGGTCTGGCTCTTGCGGAACCACAGCTTCACTTCGCCGGTGGGGCCGTTGCGGTGCTTGGCCAGGCGCAGGTTGACGACCTCGCCGTCGATCTCGCTCTCGTCGCCGGGCTTGTCCCTCTCGCGCCACAGGAAGAGGACCAGGTCCGCGTCCTGCTCGATGGCGCCGGACTCGCGCAGGTCCGAGAGGCGCGGCTCGCGCGACTCGCGCATCTCCGGCTGGCGCGACAGCTGGGAGAGGGCGATGACGGGGACCTTCAACTCCCGCGCGAGCGACTTGAGGCCGCGGCTGATCTCAGAGACTTCCTGGACGCGGTTGGCGTCGCGGCTGCTTGTCGTGGCCTGCATGAGCTGCAGGTAGTCGACGATCAGCAGGTCCAAGCCTCTCTCGGCCTGGAGGCGGCGGGCCCTGGTCCGCAGTTCCATGGTGCTGATGTTGGGCGTGTCGTCGATGTACATGGGCGCATCCGAGAGGGCCTGCAGGGCCGGCGCGATGCGGGCGAAGTCGAGCTCCTCGAGGAAGCCCGAGCGCAGGCGCTGCGAATCGATCGAGGCGACGCTCGACAGCAAACGCAGCACCAGTTGCTCCTTGCTCATCTCGAGGCTGAAGACGCCGACCGTCTTGCCCTCCCGAACTGCGGCGTATTCGGCCACGTTGAGGGCCAAGCTCGTCTTGCCGACGCTTGGCCGAGCTGCCACGACGACCAGGTCGCTCGGCTGGAAGCCGGTGGTCAGCTGGTCCAGGTCCGCGAAGCCGGAGGCGATGCCCACGATCTCGCCGCGGTGGGCGTGCAGGTAGTCCAGCCGATCGTAGGCGTCGTGGAGAAGCGTTCGTAGGGGGCTGAAGCCGTCATTCGACCGATGCTGGCTGACGGAGAAGAGCTCCGCCTCCGACCGATCGATCGCTTCCTGGATGTCCGAACCGTCCTCGTAGCCGATGGCGGCGATCTTCCCGGCGGCCTGGATGAGGCGCCGCAAGACGGCCTTGCGCTCGACGATCCGGCCGTACTGGGCGACGTGGACCGCCGTTGGCGTGTCGTTGCCGAGGGTCGAGAGGTAGCTGGCCCCGCCCACGGCCTCGAGCTCGCCGTCGCGCTCCAAAGCCTCCGCGACGGTGACCACATCGATAGGCTCGCGGTGCTCAAAGAGGCCGAGCATGGCCGCGAAGATGCGCCCGTGTGCCTGGCGGTAGAAGTCCTCAGGACGCAGGAAGTCGGCGATCTCGATGATGGCGTCGCGATCGATCAGTATCGAGCCGAGCACGGCCTGCTCGGAGTNNCCTGCTCGGAGTCGAGATTCTGTGGCGGCAGTCGATCGATCACGGTTGGGCGGGCTCCGCTGGTGTCCTGGCTGGTGTCGGTGGCGATTCCCATGGTGGCCTAGCCGTGCCGCGGCGCGTCCACGAACCGACCGGGAGACGGCTCATCTATCCCCGAACTCGCCGCCTCTGTGGGCGGGGTGTGGATGAGTTGTGTGGACGGTTCATCGAATTCGCCTCGCGATCGCGATCAGCGTCCGGCGAGCCGAGGTCGAGGCGGAGCCGAGCACGGGAGCGAGCGGACTCGTCCGTCCGTGGCCGAACGCGTGGCGTGACCAACGTAGGAATCGGCCGCCCGACGGCGATCGGCTAGTCCAGGCGGCGGATTACCCCAATGAGCTTCCCCTGGATGCGGACGTCGTTGTAGAACATCGCCGGGTAGTCCGGGTTGGCCGGCTGAAGGCGGATCCGCGCGCCTTCCTTGAAGAACTGCTTGAGCGTCACGGAGTTCTCTTCCACCTGGGCCACCACGATGTCCCCGTCGCGCGCCGTTTGCTGGGGCCGGATCAGGACGAAGTCCCCGTCCTGGATGTGGGCGTTGATCATGGAATCGCCGCGGACGCGAAGTACATAGGCATCGCCCGAGGGGGCCAGCAGGTCCGGCACCGCCAGGCTCTCCGACGCGTCCTGGTAGGCTTCGATGGGGCCGCCCGCCGCAATCTCGCCGACGATCGGCAGCACGTGCGCCTCTGAAGCGGCGGCCTGGGGCATCAACTCGCCGGACAGTCCCAGCCGCAGCGCGGCCATGGGCGTCAGGCGGATGGCGCGCGATTGGGCCGCCCCGCGCTCCAGGTAGCCCTCGCGCTCGAGCACCTGGAGGTGGTGGTGAACCGCCGAAGTGGAGGCGAGGTCAACGGCGACGGCGATCTCGCGAACGGACGGCGGGTATCCACGCGTCCGCAGAGTCGCCGCGATGAAGTCCAGGATCTTGCGTTTGCGTTCGGCGTCGTGCTTGGTCACAGGCGCCTCCTTTCCCTGGGTTGCGAGGATACAGAACGCCCGTTCGCTTGTCAAGCCGGCGGGATCGGCGAGCCAAGGGCCGGTGCCACGTGACGATGAGTCGCGCCTGATAGACTCTCAATTCCCCGGAGTGGCCAACGAGTTGCGCTGTCCGGCGGAGAGAGCCAGGGATGGCTGGTCCGAGGATTGCGAGCACGAGTCAGGTGATTTCGAAACGTCGTCGGCGTCGCAAGGGAGGCCTGTTGCGCGCGCTCCGCTGGCTTGCCTTCGTGCCCGTTGCCAGCCGTGTGCCGACATACGCGCGACTCGTCTGGGCGCTCGCCGTTGACGCCCGCATCCCGCCGACCCGAAAGGCGATCCTCATTGGTGCGGCCGGGTACGTCTTGTGCGGTCGCGACCTCATCCCGGACGACATCCCGGTCCTGGGCGGCATCGACGATCTGGCCGTGGTGGTTCTGGCGGTTGAGATCTTCCTCGATGGGATTCCCAGGAAGATCCTCGACGAGAAGATCGAAGAGCTGGAGATAGACCCGGAAGCTTTCCGGCGCGACATGGAGCAAGTGCGCCGCCTCACCCCCGCTCCCGTGCGGAGGATCATTCGCCGGCTGCCGGAGGCGTTGGACGCTGCAGGCCGGCTCGTCAAGCAGACCAGGATCGGGCCGCGCGTTCGATCGTGGATCACGGACGCTCAGCCAGGCTGAGCGTCATAGGAGGAATCTTTCGCGTGAAGGTCATCCTGACCGCCGACGTCGACAAGCTCGGCAAGAGCGGCGAGATGAAGGAAGTCGCCGAAGGCTATGCCCGCAACTTCCTGATCCCTCGAAAAGTGGCAGTCCCGGCCGCCGGTGGCGCTTATCGCGCGTGGCAGCACGATATCGCCAGCCGCGAGGAGAAGCGCAAGCGTGAGCGCGAGGATGCAGAGATCGCGGCCACGCGGATCGGCAGCACAACGCTGACCATGGGCGTGAAGGTGGGCGAGGGCGGCAAGCTCTACGGCTCCATCACGGCCAAGGAAATCGCCGAGGCGCTGGCTCGGCGCGGCATCACCGTGGACCGTCACAAGATCGAGCTGCCGGAGCCGCTCAAGTCGCTCGGCACGTACAAGGTCGCGGTCAAGGTCTACCCGGGCATGACCCCAGAGGTCACTGTGGTCGTCGAGCCGAAGGGCTAGACCCGGCGCACGCGGGACCACGCCACACGTCGACCGCCGAGGCCCGTCCGACCACCGCCCATCCTGGACCCCCGGTTCGTCCGGACCTCCCGGGTCGCAAACGTTCGGCCGCAGCGCTCTCCCTTGCGCCTCGGGTCGCCAAGGCGGCAGCCGCTCGTCCGGCGGCCGTTCGCTACGGCTGGTACGCCTCGGCCGTGGCGAGGTAGCCCGTGGTCGCTTCCGTGTCGCGGCCGGGGTCCCCGCCCGCGATGAGGACTCGGCCGTCCGGCAACAGGGTCGCGGTGTGCCACTCGCGCGGATCCGCCATCGATCCGGCCGGACTGAACGTGCCGCTGGCCAGGTCGAACAGCTCGGCCGAGGCGAGCATGCCCTGGTCCGTGCCTGAGTCGCCGCCGACGATCAGGACCCGGCCGTCGGCTAGAGGTGTCGCCGTGTGGTCGGCGCGGGCCGTCGCCATGGACCCTGTCGCGCTGAACGTGCCCGTCTTGGGATCGTATAGCTCGGCCGAGGCCATGGGCGTGTTGTCGGCGGTGTCGCCCCCGGCGATCAGGACGCGGCCGT
>PMNU01000064.1 GCA_003165675.1 Chloroflexota bacterium | reverse complement strand
TCGAGGCCGGTCGTGGGCTCGTCAAGCAGGAGCAGCGACGGTTCGTTGATGAGCGATCGAGCGATGACCAGACGTCGCTTCATGCCGCCCGACAACGGCTCAACCTTGTCGCCCGATCGCTCGGTCAGCTGGACGAACTCCAGAAGCTCCTTGGCTCGCCGCCGCGACTCGGCCCACGACAGGTCGAAGTATCGACCGTAGATCAGCAGGTTCTCCAGCACGCTCAGGTCGTTGTCCAGTGTGTCCGCCTGCGGCACGACCCCAAGACGCATCCGGATCTGGGCACCGTGTTGGGCGGGGTCGAGACCGAAGACGGTCAACTCCCCGGAGGTCACCGGCGAGACCGTTCCGATCATCCGCATCGTCGAGGTCTTGCCCGCGCCGTTTGGGCCGAGGAAGCCAAATGCCTCACCCGGAGCCACGTCAAAGTCGACCCCGTCGACGGCCGTGAACGAGCCGAATCGCTTCGTCAGGCCCCGAGCGCGGATCAGGGACTCGGGTTTGGTGGAGGTCTCCCGCACGCCGCGATGGTACCGCCCACGGCACGGATCGCCGCCGGTGGCGCAATTCGAGCCGGCTTTCGGGAGAGGCGCGTCGCGGCGGGCATGACCGACGGCGCCGTGAGGCCGGCCGCCGTCGCCTTCGGATCGCACCCGAACCATCGTGCCGTGGGTTCTGAAACGATCTGGCGGCGGCCCGCGATCCCTCCGGCGTGCGTATCATCCTGGCGTACCAGGAAGGGATGAGCCGTGGACGAATTCTGGGTATGCCAGCACTGCCGGTCGTTGAATAGAGCCGGCTCAGGCAAGTGCTACAGCTGCAGGAAGAAGTACGGCAGCCGCCCCAAGGACGGCAGCCCGGTCGTTGCGAGCGCCGGGGCACCGGCACCACCACCGGCCAGGTCCACGACCGGCTCCCGTCCCGCCCCCCTCCAGGCGACCTACTTCTCGCGACCGGTGGCGCTCGCAACCGCCGCCGCGCCCGCCGGTGAGATCGCCCAGGGGTTCCGAGGGCCGTTCCACATCCCCAACCCCGTCGCCGCCGCCCGCCGCCGGGTCGCCTGGTCGCTGGCTATGCATCAGTTCGTATCCGTCGGCTGGCTCGGCTACCTGACCGCGGTCTTGCTCGCCCTGGTCCTGGTCATGGGGGCGCTTGTCGTCGCAGCGGTCATGCCGGTCGCGGCCAACCTCCTCCAACACGCCAACACGGAGACGGCCTGGGCGCAGCTGACCACCGGCCAGCAGACATTGCTCAAGATCCTGTCGATTGTGTTCGCGGTTACGGGAGCGCTGGCCTTGCTGTGCTTCTCGGTCTTCATCGGCCTGACGACGCACAACGCCACCGGGCTTGGCGCCGACCTGCCGATGCTGACGCCGTATCGCGCCGGCACCTCCTGGGCCAGTGCGCTGTGGGCTCAGGCCCGGATCGCGGTGGGATTGATCGTTCCGCCTGCCCTCATCTGGGAGGGATACACGATCCCTGGCCTGCTGGCCGCAATCGTGGCCGTCGAGATCGCCCAACGCCACGTGGAAGATCCCGCCGGGTGGCTTACCCGGCCGAGCCGGCATCTGACCGACCTGTACAACAAGCTCGGTATCGAGGGCTCGATCTCGGTGCCGATCGCCTCGATCTGGTCGGCCTGCTTCCGCGCCGCGAACGCGATCGCGATCGCTCTCAGCGCGCTTCCGTTGCTCGTGCTGGCGGCCCTCATTGCCTCGTTGATCGCCGGCCGTAGCGACATGGTCGGTTGGCAGACCACGGGCCTTGGGGCCGTCCAGCTGACCGTGGTTCTGCTCGTTTGCGGCCTGGTCGGCTTTGCTGCGGCATCGCTTGGCCTGCTCGCGTTCCTGACGCTCGGCCTCGTGCAGCGCCAGCGAACTCGCAGGATGCTGGTCCGTGTCGGCCGCTCACGCTCGTGGGCCGCCCATCCGGGTGAGAGTGGACATACGCCGGGGTCACCGGCCCAGCCGGCAGGCTATGGCGAATACGACGACGAAGATCGAATCGTCGAACGCTTCCCCAGGTCGGGGGCGCCGACGTACGAGAGCCCCGACGCTGGCACTCCGGGCTTCAGCGGCCCTCACCATCTGAGCGGTCCCGGGCTCGGCGGACCGGGCCCGGGCTTCGGCGGCCCAGGGTTCGGCGGCCCGGACCAGGGAGGCCCGGACCACGGAGGCCCGGATCAGGCTTCTTTGTACTCGCCCTCGACGACTTCCTCAGTCCCTGAGTCTGGCGAACCGCCGGCCGCGCCGTCGGAGTGATCGCCGTCGCCGCTCGCGGCTTCGCCGTCCGCGGGTCCGGCCGCTGCGGCAGCTTGATAGGCCGCCGTGCTCACCTTCTGGAGTTGCTCCACGAGCGCCTCGGACGATGACTTGACCGCGGCCAGATCGCTGCCCTTGAGGGCGGCTCGAACGGCTTCGATGCGGCGCTCCGTCTCGGCCCGATCCTCGGGTGAGACCTTGTCGGCGAGATCGCGCAGGGTCCGCTCGGCCTGGTAGGCCAGGGCATCGGCCTGGTTGCGAGCCTCGACCTCGTCCTTGCGCTTGCGGTCCTCGTCGGCGTGGGCGGCAGCCTCGCCGACCATCCGATCCACGTCCGACTTGGAGAGCATCGAGCTGGCCGTGATGCGCACCTGCTGTTCGCGGCTGGTGGCCCGGTCCTTGGCCTTGACGTCCAGGATGCCGTTGGCGTCGATGTCGAAGGTGACCTCGATCTGCGGGATCCCGCGTGGGGCGGGCGGAATCCCGTCCAGGATGAACGTGCCGAGCGTCTTGTTGTCGGTGGCAAAATCGCGCTCGCCCTGGAGGACGTGGACCTCGACCTGGGTCTGGCTGTCCGACGCCGTAGAGAAGACCTGGCTCTTGCTGGTCGGGATGGTCGTGTTGCGATCGATCAGCCGGGTCATGACGCCGCCCATCGTCTCGATGCCGAGCGAGAGCGGAGTCACGTCCAGGAGCAGGACGTCCTTGACCTCGCCGGCGAGTACGCCGGCCTGGATCGCGGCCCCGATGGCCACGACCTCGTCCGGGTTCACGCCGCGGTGCGGCTCCTTGCCGCCGAACATCTGCTTGACGGCCTCGATGACCGCCGGCATGCGGGTCATTCCGCCGACGAGCACGACCTCGTCGATCTCGCCCGGCTTGAGGCCTGCGTCGCGCAGAGCCTGGCTGACGGGGCCGCGGGTCTTGTCGATCAGATCCGCGACGAGGTCTTCCAGCTTGGCTCGGGCAAGGGTCATGACCAGATGCTTGGGATTGCCCTCGTGGGCGGTCATATACGGCAGGTTGATCTCAGTCGTGGACGTCGTAGAGAGCTCGATCTTGGCCTTCTCGGCGGCTTCCTTGAGTCGCTGCAGAGCCTGCGGATCGGCCCGCAGATCGATGCCCTCGTCTCGCTTGAACTCCGCCAGGAGCCATTCGATGACGCGCTGGTCGAAGTCGTCGCC
>PMNU01000146.1:8727-8933 GCA_003165675.1 Chloroflexota bacterium | reverse complement strand
ACCGACCTCTTCGGCGAGCAGGTCGTCCTCTGCGGCGGCGTCACCAGCCTGATCAAGAACGGCTTCGAGACACTGGTCGAGGCGGGCTACCAGCCGGAGCTGGCCTACTTCGAGGTCATGCACGAGCTCAAGCTCATCGTCGACCTGATGTACCGCGGCGGCATGAACTTCATGCGCTTCTCGGTCAGCGACACCGCCGAGTACGG
>PMNU01000146.1:0-8584 GCA_003165675.1 Chloroflexota bacterium | reverse complement strand
AGGCGGCCCGGCGACCGTAGGGCAACGCGATAAGGTGGAGAGGCTCCAGTGACCGATCAAGCCAGCTCAGCGGCCGGAGAAGCCCATGCCGGCAGAACCTACGACCTCGTCTTCGTTCCGGGCGACGGCATCGGTCCCGAGGTCATCGCGGCGGGCCGCCGCGTTCTCGAGGCCGCGGGCCGGCTCCACGGTTTCGGCTTCGAGTGGCACGAGATCCTGATCGGCGGCGTGGCGCTCGAAGCGTACGGCGTGCCGTTGCGCGACGATGACCTGGCCGCATGCGCCAGCGCTGACGCGGTCTATTTCGGCGCGATCGGGGATCCCAGGTACGACGACCCGAGGCTGAAGGCGCGGCCGGAGCAGGCGCTGCTGGCGCTTCGCAAGGGCCTGGGTCTCTACGCCAACCTTCGCCCGGTTTCAGTTCAGCCGGTGCTTCGGGCGAGCTCGCCGGTACGAGAGGCGCTCCTCGAAGGCGTCGACATGNNGGGCGCGAGGCTGTGGACACGCTCTTCTACACGGAGGGCGAGATCCGGCGCGTCGTCAAGCTGGCCTTCGAGCTGGCCCGGGGTCGCCGCAAGAAGCTGACCAGCGTCGACAAAGCCAACGTCCTGTCTTCCAGCCGCCTGTGGCGGACCATCGTCGAGGAGGTCAAGCCCGAGTATCCGGACGTCACCGTCGAGCATCGGCTGGTCGATGCCTGCGCGATGACGCTGATCCAACGTCCGGCTGTCTTCGACGTTCTGGTGACCGAGAACCTCTTCGGCGACATCCTGTCCGACGAGGCGAGCGTCCTGGCCGGGTCGCTGGGGATGCTGCCGTCCGCATCCATCGGCGAGAGACGCACCGCTCACGGGCTCCACGGCATGTACGAGCCCATCCACGGTTCCGCGCCGGACATAGCCGGCAAGGACATCGCCAATCCACTCGCGGCGATCCTGTCCGGGGCGATGCTGCTGCGCTGGTCGCTGGGCCAGGCCGCGGCCGCCGAGGTCATCGAGCGGGCAGTGGCATCGGTGCTCGCCGAGGGCTACCGGACGGCCGACCTGCTCGCCGCCACGGGCGACGCCACGGGGCTGAAGCCGGTCGGCACGCAGGCCATGGGGGACGCCGTGGTTGCCGCGTTGGACGGAGCGGCCCTCGACGCGCGCCCGCGCCCGGCCCCTGGCGCAGACCGATGACCGACCGCGTCGTCCTGTACGACACGACCCTGCGCGATGGCACGCAGCGAGAGGGCCTCGTCGTCTCGCTGGCGGACAAGATCAAGATCGCCCGCCGTCTCGACGAGTTCGGAATGGCCTACGTCGAGGGCGGCTGGCCGGGGTCCAATCCCAAGGACGTCGACTTCTTCGCCGCCGCTCGCTCGATCCCTTGGAAGAACGCGAGACTGGCGGCCTTCGGGTCGACCCGACACCGCTCGAACCGCGCGGAGTCGGACCCCAACCTCGTCGCCCTGGTAGCGGCCGAGACTCCGGTCGTGACGATATTCGGCAAGAGCTGGCTGCTCCACGTTCGAGAAGTCCTCGGGGCGACTCCCGAGCAGAACCTGGCCATGGTCGCCGACTCGATCGCCTTCCCGGCGGCCGCGGGACGGGAGACGATCTACGACGCCGAGCACTTCTTCGACGGCTACAAGGACGATCCGGCCTACGCCCTGGCGACGCTGCGGGCCGCNNCTGACCGCCGAGGGCCCCGAGGTGATCTGGGGCATCCATTGCCACAACGACTCGGAGCTGGCGGTCGCCAACTCGCTGGCGGCCGTGGCGGCCGGCGTCCGCCACGTTCAGGGCACGATCAACGGCTACGGCGAGCGCTGCGGCAACGCCAACCTGGTCAGCATCCTCGCCGATCTGGAACTCAAGACGAAGTACGAGCCCGTCCCCGTGGGCAAGCTCGGCGAGCTGACGGAGATGGCCCGCTACGTCTCCGAGATCGTCAACATCGCCCCGGACGACCACCAACCGTACGTCGGCCGGTCCGCGTTCGCCCACAAGGGGGGCGTGCACGGTTCCGCTACGGCTCGGGCCAGCAGCGCATATCAGCACGTGGATCCGAGTGTCGTCGGCAACGTCATGCGCCTGGTCGTGAGCGAGCTGGGCGGCAAGGCCAACACCCAACTCCGCGCGGAGCAGCTCGGCCAGCAGCTCGACGGCGTGGATCCAAAGGCCCTGAGCCAGCTCATCAAACAGCTCGAGGCCGAAGGTCTCGCTTTCGAAGGCGCCGAGGCGTCGTTCGAGCTGCTGGTCAAGCGCCACAAGGCCGGCTATGTGCCCCCGTTCGCGTTGTGCGATTTCACCGTTCTGGTCGAGCAGCGCGGCGGCGCCGAGCTCCTCTCCGAGGCCACGGTCAAGGTCGAGGTCGCGGGCGAGGTCCTGCACACGGCCGCCGACGGAAACGGCCCGGTCAACGCCCTGGACTCGGCTCTGCGCAAGGCTCTCGGCGCCTTCTACCCCCAGCTGGACGCTGTCCATCTCGTCGACTACAAAGTCCGCATCCTCGACAGCGAGGAGGCCACGGGCGCGCAGACGCGCGTCATCATCGACTCGTCCAACGGCGTCCTCGAGTGGTCGACCATGGGCAGCGGCACGAACATCATCGCGGCCTCGTGTCTGGCGTTGTGCGACTCGCTCGAATACGCGATCTGGAAGACGGGCGCGGAGGTGCGGCGGCGCGACGAGCGTCACTTCACGACCGTTGTGCCGTCCCGGCCCGGGGCGGTTGGTGCCGTCCGGTCCAAGCGCTCCCATTAGCCCGAGGGAGGATCCCATGGCATCGCCAGCGTCCGGCCGTTCCCGGAAGTCGGGTTCCGTGGCGGCCTCCGGGAACGACGCGGCGCCCGTCCGCGCCCCGCGCGTTGCCTTCCAGGGAGAGCCCGGTGCCTTCAGCGAGGAGGGCGTGCTGTCGGCATTTGCCGCTCCAAAGGCCGTGGCTCTGCCGACCTGGCGGGCAGTGTTCGAGGCCGTCAACGACGGCACGGTCGAGGCAGGCGTAGTGCCGATCGAGCGATCGCAGGGCGGCAGCGTCCGGGAGATTTACGACCTGCTATTCAAGTTCGATGAGATTCGCATCGCGGCCGAGGTGACCGTCCCAGTTCATCTCGCCCTTCTCGCGCTGCCGGGCCAGACGCTCGACCAGATCGAACGCGTCTACAGCATCGCCCAGGCCCTCGATCAGGCGGACGAGTTCCTGCGGTCGCGGTCCTGGCAGGTCATGACCAGCTACAACACCGCCGGCGCGGCCAAGGCCATCGCCGATAAGGGCGAGCTAGGAGCCGGCGCCGTGGCCTCGACCAGGGTTGCCCCCCTGTACGGCCTGGACGTGCTGGCGGACGACATACAGACCGGTAGCGCCAACCGGACGCGCTTCGCCGTCCTGGCCCGCGACCCCATTCCCGACGAGTGGTTCGCCCCGGCGACGCTCGCCGGTCCCATCAAGACGACGCTCGTCTGGGCGGTTCGGAACGTGCCGGGGAGCCTCTACCGCTGCCTGGGCTGCTTCGCCGAGCGCAAGATCAACCTGTCGCGTCTCGAATCGAGACCCAGCCGCGGCGTTCGCTGGGAGTACGTCTTCTGGGCCGACATGGACTCGGACCCGGATGAGCCCGATTGCGCGGCTGCTCTTGCCGCCCTCCTGCGCGAAGCGGTCATGGTCCGAGTGGCGGGGGTCTACCACCGCGCCGACGAGTAGATAGCCGGTGGGGAGGTCCCGCACCGAGCGGCCGGGCGCGCGTCGCGGGCGGCCGTCAGTCGGGAGTCGGACCCTGCGATCACGGTCTTGAGGTGCGGGCGACCTTGAGGTCGGCCGCCGCAACGACAATCCGGCGGGGTGCCCCGCGACGGCCGGACGCTCTTCCGTGATCCGGGTCCGTTAGGCTACGCTTCGAGCCGGGGATCGGCATCCGCTGGTCTGCCCGGTGGTCGCGATTCCAGAGCGAGGTGAGGTTGAGCGGCGAGGCTCTTTCGGGTCGAGCGGAGCAGGTCCGTCGACATGCGGCCGATCTTGCCGGTGAGCTGTCCCGAGCGGCCAGGCGCACCGCGACGATCGCCCAGGAACGGGCCGTCCTGCGGATGCTCGGCGTGGACGGATTGGATCGCACCGGGCGGCCCCTCGCCGCGGCGCTGGCGGAAGGCTATTGCGGCTCCGATCCGGGCCGTCTCGCCCGTGGCGTGCTTCTGCCCTTCGTGGTGGCCATGCTCGAGTACGACATGCCACCCCACGAACTCGCACTGGATGTGGCCTCCGGAGCGATCGACCTGGTGCTGGAGGCCGAGCTTCTCCAGCGCCCCGATCGGCTGGCCGCGGCCGAAACGCGGGCCGCTCGGCTGCTTGAGGCGGCGCTGGTTCGCTTCGACGCGAACCGTACCGCCGCGCGCGAGATGCGCGACGTCCTCGGCTTGCCCGACGAGCCCTGGCTGGGCGTCGCCCTCCAGGCTGCGGAAGTGGACGCGGCCGCGGCGGAGACGCGCGCCGTCGTCGCCGGGGGCGGGGACGTCGTCCAGGTCCACGTGCCAGCCAGCTGGGAGTTCGCGGAAGCGCGCCGCCAGGCCGGCCTCGACACACCAGGGTTGTTCGAGTTCGAGACGCCCCGACGAAGCCGGGAGACGCGCCGAGGCGATCGGCGATCCGAGGCGCAGCCGAAGCGCCCGGCCGCCGAGCCAGTCCCGGCCGGGAGTCAGCGCGGTTTGGCCCTGCTGCGCAGGGTCGCCGACGACGCAGCCGCGGAGCGTGGCTGCTACGCGAGCTTGATGACCGTCACATCTGCGTTCGCCGCACCGGAGCAGGCGGTCGTGGCTGCCTTCGAGCGCATCGACTGCGTCGCCGCGGACCCGATTCGCGAGATCGTGGAAGACAACGTGGATCCGGAACGGGCTCTTGCTGACCACGCCTTCGCCCATCGGCTGCAGACTCGGGCGGGCTGCCGGGTCGCCATCGGCCCCGGCCCGCTGGCGCTCGGCGCGGATGTAGCCAGCGGCTTCCCCTCAGATGCGGCGACCCGGGCCGGGCGAGCGCTGGCCCTCCAGGCGCTGGGCGTGGAGCTGGCCCTCGCCGACGGACTGCCGGCCGACCGGCTGCTGCTGGGTGCGGTTCCGGACTGGGCCGTTGGCGAGGACGACGCGGGCTCGATCCTGCTTCAAGCCTGGTTGCGGAGAGTCCTCTTCCCCGGTCACCGAACGTTCGTTGGCGGTCGTCCGGGCTGGCTGAGCTCGCCCGCGGGCGCTGTCGCCGTCGTGTCGGCTCTGGCCGGCGGTGACGCGTTGTTGGTCGTAGAGCCACGCCTCTCCGGGGCTGTGAGCGACGTGGCGGCGGATCTGGCGGTCGCGGCGAGGACGGCCCGGGCGCTGCGAGTAGGGCTCAGTGACGGCGCGCTGCACGGGGATGCCGCGGAACTGGCAAGCCGAACCCTCCGGGCTGCGGGCTCCGTTCTCGACAGGCTGTCGGCCGAAGGGTGGGAGAGCCTGCTGGGGCCGGCCGGCCGCGGCTTAGACGGGGAGCGGCTGGGAAGGTCGGCGGTCGTCCAACGCGCCGATGGCCCGACATCTGCGGCGAGACTCCTGGACGGGCTGGGTTAAGGCTCCGCCCGCATCGACGGCCGCAGCGTCACCCCTCCGCTCGACGAAACGGCGCGCCCCGCCTCACGCCCCGCTCGATTGTTCCTGGGCCGAGGGCTCGGTGCTAGCATGCCGGGGCTGACGACGCCCCGTGAGGCCGGGAGCGAGGAGACGAAACTGACCAGTTCGAACGAGCGGACGATCGAGCTCGGCGGGCGACACGTGCCCGTCGTCGTCGTTCTCGGTGTAGCCGCTCTGGTTGCCGCGTGGGTCGCCATCGTGTACTTCGCCGAGCCGTGGGGGGCGTCCGCTCTGCCATCCGGAATGGATGCCCGGTGCTACTGGCTACCGACGCTCTCCGACCCGTATCTCCATTCGAACTGGCTGGATCAGATCGCCTATCCGTACTCGCCCGCGTTCCTCCAGCTCCTCGAGCCGCTACGGCTGCTTCCGTGGCAGGCATTCATGGGCGTCTGGGCGGCGATCCTGATGGCCGCGATGTGGTACTTGACGGGTCCGCGCCTGGTCCTCCTGGGCCTCGTCTTCTTTGGTTTGATGGAGATATGGGGCGGCAACATCGAGCTGCTCGTTGCTGTGGCGATCGTGCTCGGCTTCCGCTGGCCCGCGACGTGGTCGTTCGTGCTGCTGACGAAGATCTCGCCCGGGGTCGGCCTGTTGTGGTTCGCGGTTCGCCGCGAGTGGCGATCGCTGGCCATCGCAGCCGGCGCGACGGCTGCGGTCATCGCCGTCTCCTACGTCCTGATGCCGGACGCGTGGCGGACCTGGCCGCAGGTCCTCGCCGACAACGTCGGCAAGAACGGGACATGGGCGGCCGTGCCGATCCCATTCGCCATCAGGCTGCCGGCGGCCGTCGTCCTCGTGATCTGGGGCGCCCGAACGAACCGCCGCTGGACCGTCCCGGTTTCGGCGATGCTGGCCCTGCCGGCGCTGTGGTACGGCGGCCTGAGCATCATGCTCGCCACGCTGCCGCTGCTCGGAGCGAGGTCGTGGACGGGTCTGCGACGCGTTGCCGCCCGGGGCCGATCGGAGCTCGCGATCGAGATCGCCGCTGCCCGCCGCCTTGGGCGTCGGCACACGATCGAGAGGCCCCTTCCCAGGACCGATTGAGGCCTCCGCCCAACGGTCCGGACTGCTTCCTCGTAGGATTGCGCCAACAGCTAAAGAGCCCGCGCCATGGAGGAGCAATCAGTGCCAGACAGCTCTCCACTGCCGGTTCGTGAGGCCGCCTGGCCGACGCTTCACGTTTCGCGGCATCCGGCCATCCTTCACAAGCTGAGGATTCTCCGCGACGAACGGACCGAGCCCAAGAAGTTCCGCGAAGTCGTTCGCGAGCTGTCGTGGTTGCTCGGCTACGAGGCCCTGTCGGATGTCGAGGTCCTACCGAGGGAGGTCAGCACACCGCTCGAGCGAACCGATGCCCATGAGCTCGGCGTCCGGATCGGCCTGGTACCGATCCTGCGCGCCGGCCTCGGGATGGTGGACGCCATGCTCGAACTGATGCCCACCGCCGAGGTCTGGCACCTGGGCCTGTTCCGTGACGAGCGGACGCTTCGGCCGGTCGAGTACTACAACAAGCTTCCGGACTCGGCAACGGTCGACCTCTGTCTGATCCTGGATCCGATGCTGGCGACGGGAGGATCTGCCACCGCCGCGATCGAGGTTCTGAAGCGTTGGGGCGCGACGCGGATCAAGCTCGTCAACCTGATCGTCGCGCCGGAGGGCGTGGACGCGGTCACCGCCGCCCATCCCGACGTCGAGATCTACTGCGCGGCGGTGGACCGTGAGCTCAACGAGCACGGCTACATCATGCCGGGCCTCGGTGACGCGGGGGATCGCCAGTTCGGGACCGGCCGGGCCGGGTAGGTCGCGCTCGCGACAAATCGCAGACACGAAGCGGGCGGCCTTTCGGCCGCCCGCTTCGTCTTGGCGAGGGACCCGTCAGGCGGCGGGCGACTCCGCCGTCTTCGCGCCCATCCCAAACCTGTTGAGGATCTGGTAGATCAGAAGGGCGCCGATGCAGGCGGTACCGATGCCGCCGATGGAGAAGTCGCCCTGGGTGATGGTCAGGTTGCCGGCGCCCAACGTCAGAGCGACGGCGGCGGTGATGAAGTTCTTGTTGTCGGTGAAGTCGACCTTGTTCTCGACCCAGATGCGGGCACCGGTGACGGCGATCAGGCCGAACAGGACGATGGCCATGCCGCCGAGAACTGCCTGCGGGATCGAGTGAACCACGGCCCCGAACATCGGCGAGAACCCGAGCAGGATCGCGACCACTGCGGCGATCACGAAGACCAGGCTCGAGTAGATCTTGGTCACGCCCATCACGCCGATGTTCTCGGCATAGGTGGTGACGCCCGTGCCACCGCCTGAGCCTGAGACCATGGTGGCCACGCCGTCTGCGAGGAAGGCGCGACCGATGTACGGATCCAGATCGCGGCCCGTCATCGCCGCAACGGCCTTGATATGGCCGAGGTTTTCCGCCACGAGGACGATCGCGACCGGAACGATGAGGGTGATGGCGTGCGTGTCGAACTGCGGCGCGGTCAGGGCCGGCCATCCCAGCAGAGGGGCGTTGCCGATCGAATTGAGATCGATGTTGGGGCCGCCGAAATGAAGGATGTTCGAGAGAAGGCCGTAGAGGAGGTAGCCGAACACACCACCGATGAGGATCGGCAGGCGGCGCAGCATTCCGGGGGCGTACACAGCAACGACGGCGACCGCCAGGGCAGTGATCAGACCGACGAGAATGCCGAAGTTGTCAGTTGCCGCGCGGCCCGAGGTCATGTATCCGACCCCGGACGAAGCAAGATTCAGGCCGACGACCGCGACGACCGCACCGGTCACGATCGGGGGCATNNTGTTGTGGCCGCCGCCGATGGCCTCAGCCGACATGACAACGGCGATGAACGAGAAGCTCGAGCCGAGGTAGCTCGGGACGCGGCCGCGCACGAAGACGAAGAAGATGAGCGTTCCGATGCCCGAGAAGAAGATGGCGGTGTTCGGGTTGAAGCCCATGA
>PMNU01000002.1 GCA_003165675.1 Chloroflexota bacterium | reverse complement strand
TCGACGCCATCGTCGAGTTCAAACTGAATAACCGGCAGATTTCGCTCGTCCTCGAGCAGATCGAGCAGCGTCCTGACGGCATCTCTTTCTTCGACACGCCGAACTACAGGACCGCCCGTACCTTGTTCTCCGCGTTGCTCGTCGACATCGTCGGCGCTGACCGCGCGACCTGGACCGCGCACGCGTTGCTCTCCCTGACCCGCATCGATCTCATCGACCACCTCGTCTCCGCAGACGGCTGGACTGCCGAGCGAATACGTCGTCATGTTCGCGGCTTTGCCGAGCAGGTTCTCGGGCTTGAGCCCGGGTGACCCAGTCCCGCCAATACGGGGTAGGGTTGCGGAAGCGTGCGGTTGAACTAGGCATGTCTGGTCGACGGGCCGCGGTGTGTGTGGTGCCATTATTCAGCCGTCACGCGGCCTGTGGGGTGCCACTATTCGGTCGCAGCTCCGGCGAGTGGGTTTCGGAGTCGACGCTCGGATAACGGCACGCCATACCCCCACAGGTCGAGTTCGGGAAGAATCGCCTTGGTAGACACAAAGGCGAAAGGCTAGCAATCCGGCGCCGCGGACGCGGCGTCGTTGCCCTGGAGTGTCCCGCTCCCTACACTTGTCAACTCCGTGTCCGACGCCTATCATGTGCGCACGTTGTGGGCACACCGCAGCCGCCCTTGAGCGGCGAGCGGTGCCAACAAAGCAGGAGGTTTGGACGGTGTACGCGGCGACTGCCGCTTCGGTGGCTCGGCGTTCCACAAGGAAGGCCAAAGACGAGAGCATCCATTTCCGGGTGTCTGCTGAGGAACGAACCCTTCTTATTGAGGCTTCTCGAGTTGAGGATCAGACGCTTACGGATTTCATCCGCGAAGCTGCAACTCGGCGCGCCGAGGATGTTCTCGCTGAACAGCGCGTCTTTCGGCTTCCGCCAGAGCAGTGGAATGCGTTCGTAGCGATGCTCGACAGACCCGTCCAACGCAAGCCGCGCCTAGCCCAGTTCCTCAAGGAGCAGGCGTCGAGCGCGGACGACGCGCAGTAGTCAAGGGCTTCCGCCCAACCAGGATGCCTGACTTCGCCCCCGCCGTTCCCCTCGCTGCCGAGCACTCCGTCGAGGAGTTCGATTGCGGGTCTCCAGCCGAGACCGACTGGCTGCGCCGGAGTGCCCGAGTCGCTGAAGCCGCCGGAACTGCGCGGACGTACGTCGTCACGCCGGAGGAATCCAACAGAGTCGTCGGGTATTACGCCCTGGCGGCCTCCAAGGTCGAGCCCGCGAATGCGCCGGCACGGCTGCTCAAGGGCGCGGGGCGGACCGACGTCCCAGTCATTCTTCTGGCCCGCCTCGGCGTCGATGTCACCGCTCAAGGGTGCGGGCTGGGACGACGCCTTGTTTTCGACGCCCTTCTGCGCGTCGTGTCAGCGTCGAAGATCATCGGCGCGCGCGCACTCCTAATCGACGCGGAGACGGAACAGGCCAAGCAGTTCTACCTCCACGTCGGGGAGTTTGAGGAATCGCCGTTGAACCCCCTTCAACTTTGCCTGCTCATGAAGGACCTCCGGCGCGCCCTCAAGGACGCCGGGGTGGAGGTGGAGTAGCCCCACAGTCGCAAAGGCTGTGAGGGCGCTCGTCAGCTCGCCTGCTTGGCCCAACGCTCGCAACCAACCAGTTCACACTCGAGCCGGATTGGGACATTCAGGTCGCTACGGTCGGGTTGGCTCCTCTCGCCCCGACCATTCAGGTAGGTGGCTCGCAAAGCGCCCAATCCCACGCTCGACTCGGCCTCATCGCGGCGCCCGGCGAGTACTCGTGGACCTGCCCGATCGAGGGTGATCCTGAGCCGACCGACCTGAATGTCCCGATTCGGCGTGCCGGCATCGCAGGAATGGCGCAGCGCTCAGCCAGCGGTCTTGGTATCGACGGCTGACAGCTTGGCACGCGTGGCCGCCCAGCGACCGAGTTCGAGCAGTGCCTCTTCCGACGACGAACCTGGCTCCGCCGAGTAGGTGACGATTGTCAGGCCCGGGTCGGCGGGGAGCTCGAGAGATTCGTAGGCGAGGGTCAGCTCGCCGACCAGCGGGTGGTGAAGCCGCTTCGAGCCGGTTCGGTGGAAGCGGACGTCGTGGCTGGCCCAACGGACCCGAAACTCGTCGCTTCGTGTGGACAGTAGCCCGATCAGGTCCGACAGCGCTCGGTCGTATGGGTTCCGCCCGGCCTCGCCCCGAAGGGTCGCGACGATGTCGTGAGCGGTCGTCTCCCAGTCGACGTAGAAGCTGCTCGCCCGAGGATCGAGGAACACAAAGCGGGCGGAGTTCGCCGGGCGGACCGCGTCGCGGAAATGCTCGGAGTAAAGCGCGGTCGCCAGTTGGTTGGCGTGGAGGATGTCGAAGCGGCCGTTGCGTACGAAGGCGGGTACGCCCGCCATTGAGTCGACGATCCGCCCGATGCTCGGGCGGATCCGTTGCGGCGCCGCCGTCCGACGCTGTGGCTTATCCGCATTTGCCGTCCGCATAAGGTCCAGCAGATGCGCGCGTTCCGCCTCGTCGAGCCTCAGGGCGCGGCATACCGCATCGAGCACCTCGTCCGAGACTCCGCGTGCCTGCCCTCGCTCCAGTCGCGTGTAGTACTCCGCGCTGATGCCCGCCAGGAATGCGACCTCTTCGCGCCGCAGGCCCGCGACCCGGCGCCGGCCGTATGTCGGCAGGCCGGCGTGCTCGGGCGAAACCTTGGCTCGCCGGGTGGCGAGGAACTCGCGAATGTCGTCTTCGTTGCTCATGTCATGGCTACGGTACGCGCCTGTCGCGCCGGGTGGGAGGTACTCGCAGTACCCCTATCACGCGTGCCTTCCTTGGCGGGACTATGGGTGGTTGGATGTTCGCAGCAATACCGATGCTCACTCGAGGCGCGACATGAAAGCTGCCATCTTCAGCGGACCACACCGGATCGACGTCGGCAACCGACCCGATCCCGTCATCGCCGCACCGACCGACGCCATCGTGCGCGTCGTCATGGGCTGCGTCTGCGGCTCGGACCTCTGGTATTACCGCGGCGACTCGCCGCACGAACTCGGCCCGATCGGGCACGAGTTCATCGGCGTCGTCGAGGATCTCGGGGCGGAGGTGCGCGGCATCGCCAGGGGCGATCTCGTCGTCGCGCCGTTCACCTACAGCGACGGAACGTGTCCGAACTGCCTCGCCGGGGTTACGTCGCAGTGCGTCAACGGCGGCTCGTTCGGGAACCGTGGTATCGACGGCGGGCAGGGCGAAGCGGTTCGCGTTCCACTGGCAGGCAGCACGCTCGTGAAGGTCCCTAGCTTCGGTCATTCGGACGAGACCATGCTGTCGCTTCTCGCCCTCTCCGACGTGATGTGCACCGGCCACCACGCCGCAGTCAGCGCCGGGGTGAAGCCCGGGAGCGTGGTGGCAGTCGTCGGCGACGGCGCGGTTGGACTCTGCGCGGTCATCGCCGCCAAACGCCTCGGGGCCGCGCGCATCATCGCGTTGTCTCGAAACCCAGCACGCCAGGCGCTCGCGCGCGAGTTCGGCGCCACGGACATCCTCGCCGAGCGAGGCGATGCGGCGACAGCTGCCGTCAAGGAGATGACTGGAGACATCGGCGTGGATGCCGCCCTCGAATGCGTCGGGACGAACCAATCGATGGCGACCGCGTTCGCGATCGCCCGGCCGGGTTCCATCGTCGGTGCCATCGGTGCCCCGCATGGCGTCGTGGTGCCGATCGAGACCGTGATCTTCCGCAACGTCGGGCTGCGCGGCGGTGTCTCGCCGGCCCGAGTCTACCTACCGGAATTGATGGACGACGTTCTGGCCGGGCGCATCAACCCCGGCCGAGTCTTCGACTTCGAGACCGACCTGGACCATGTCGCCGAAGGGTATGCCGCGATGGACGAACGGCGGGCGATCAAGTCACTCGTGCGCGTGGGAGCGCTGTGATGGCCCTTAGCGAAACAGCCCGCAGGAACCATGACGAGCTCTTCCCCGGACATGTCTCGACTCTCGCTGTCACCGACCCGGAACTCATCGAGATCTTCGACAACTTCGCTTTCGACGAGGTGCTCGGCTACGGCAACCTCGATACCCGAACCCGCCTTATGGTCCAGCTCGCTTCCATGATCGCGTGCCAGGCGGTCGGCGAGTATCGGGTCATGCTGGGCGCGGCGCTGACAGTCGGACTCACGCCGATCGAAGCCAAGGAGATCGTCTACCAGGCCGTTCCGTATGTGGGCATGGCCAAGGTCTTCGACTTCATCCACGCTACCAACGACGTCCTCACGGCACGTGGGATCCAACTGCCACTCGAGGGCCAGTCGACGACGACGCCCGAGACCCGTGCGGACAAGGGTCTCGCGGTTCAGAAGGAGATCGTCGGCGCCGTCCGGATCGATCAGATGTATGCGGCTGCAGCCCCGGACGACGTCCATTTCCAGCGCTTCCTGTCGGCCAACTGCTTCGGCGACCACTACACGCGCACCGGGATCGACGTGCGGACCAGGGAGCTTCTGACGTTCGCCATGCTCATCTCGATGGGCGGCTGTGAGCCGCAAGCGAGAGGTCATGTGGCTGCCAACCTCAACGTCGGCAACGAACGTGGCGTGCTGCTAAGCGTGATCACGCAGCTGCTGCCGTTCATCGGCTACCCGCGCACGTTGAACGCGCTGGCTGTCATCGACGAAGTGATAAAGGCGTGAACGCGGCAGGGCCGCGGCCTGCACGGAAGGAAGACCCAATGCCACCACGCACATGGCTCATCACCGGCGTCAGCAGCGGCTTCGGCCGCGAGCTCACGAGTCAACTCCTGGAGCGCGGCGACCGGGTCATCGGCACTGTCCGCCGCCCGGACGCCGTCGCCGACCTCACCGCGCGCAACCCGGACACGTTCCAGGCGGAGCTACTCGAGGTGACCGATGCGAAGGCGGTCCGCGAAGTCGTCAACCGCAGCTTCGCCGATGCCGGGCGGATCGACGTGATCGTGAGCAACGCCGGCTACGGGCTCTTCGGCGCCGCCGAGGAACTCTCCGACGAGCAGGTCGAGCGCATCCTCGACACCAACCTCCTCGGCTCCATCGCGCTCATCCGCGCCGCGCTGCCGCATCTGCGCGCGCAGGG
>PMNU01000113.1 GCA_003165675.1 Chloroflexota bacterium | reverse complement strand
AACCGGTCCGAATCGCTAGACCACCAGGGGTTCTAGCCCCTGGTGGTCTTGTTCTGTGGACGCCGTCACAGCTAGCTTGTTATCTCGGCCTCAAGTCCTCTCGCCCCGACCATATCCAGGAGATTCCCTGCTGGCGCGCCCTTCCACTGGCGTGGTCACTGTGTTTCGGCCTGTGCAGCAAGCCTCACTGAGCCAAGCGAGCACCCCCGGTGTCGCCCGCCGGGTGTTCCCATGGGTGTTCCCATCTCCGCCAGATTGTGGCGAGAACGGGTCAAATGGGACTGCTTCCAGACCCGATCTGAGCACGAATCGGGCGTTGTCGACCCGGGGGTAGGGGGTTGGTGCCGACGGCGGGAGTTGAACCCGCATGACCTCACGGCCACTCGATTTTGAGTCGAGCGCGTATGCCAGTTCCGCCACGTCGGCACGGTCCGGCGCGCATGGTACAGCCTGCGGGGTTCGCCGGGTGGAGCCACGTACCGGGACGGGCGGCGTCCACGCTCCCCGAGACGAGAGGTGGTTGGATGAGGTGGACGGGTGAGGTGGTGCGGCCCCGCTCCGTGCTATCCTCGCGCGGCCGCGGCCGATCGGCGCGCCGCCGCCCGGCGAAGCGTTCGTGGATGAGAGAGTGGCTGACGGGCCAGTCGTGACCGACGCGAGGGAAGATAGCGATCGACGTGGCGACGCGCCCGGCCAGGGGATCGATGCCGCCCTCATCGAGGAGGCGCTCGGCGGGCGGCTGGACGCGTTCAACCAGCTGGTGATACGCCATCAGGATCACCTGTTCGCCCTCGTCTATCGCCTCGTGCCGGACCGGGATCAGGCTGCCGACGCAGTCCAGGAGGCCTTCTTCAGCGCCTATCGGAATCTGGCCTCGTTTCGCGGCGGCAGCGTCCGCAGCTGGCTGGGTCGCATCGCGGTCAACGCGGCTATGGATCTACAGCGAACGCGCCGTCGAAGGCCCGTCCAGCCATACCCGGAATACGAGGACGAGAGCTGGCAGCCCCCGGCAGAGGCGGATGCCGAGCCCGAGACGAAAGCCCTGGCGGCCGAACGTTCGAAGGCGCTGTCCCGGGCTCTCAACGACCTGCCCGGCGACCAGCGGAATTGCATCGTGCTGTTCGACGTCGAGGGGTACGACTACGCGGAGATTGCCTCGATCATGAGAGTGGAGGTGGGGACCGTGAAGTCGCGCATCCACCGTGGCCGGCTCGCGCTNNAACCCACGCCGCCCACGACGAGTTGCTCATTGCGCGCTTCTACGGCGGCGACGTTGACGAGAGCGAGCGAGTCCGCGTCCTCGACCGCATGGCCGATTGCCGTGACTGTGCGGCGCTCTTTGCCGACCTCGCTGCAATCGCCGAGGCGGACGAGGCGATGCCGGTTCCGCCTCGACCGCGCGACTTCACTCTGACCGAAGAGGATGCGGTCCGCCTCCGTCCGAAGCGCCGTGCGCTGTCGGGTATCTTCGGGCCAGGTCTGCACCGATCGCTCGGCGGTTCGCTCGCCGCTCTCGGTCTCGTCGGAATGGTTCTGACCGGCGCCGTGTCGCTCTTCGGGGCCGTCAGCACGTCTCCGGACATGCTCGCGAGCACGCAGGAGCGCGCGGCCGAACTGAGCACGCCCGGCAACGACAATCCGGCCTACGGCGTCGTTGGCATGCCGACGGCGGGTCCGGCCGCCACGGCAGCCCCAGCCTTGGCTCCAGGTGCTACACCCGCCCTCGCTTGGGGTGCACAGGCGAGCTCCGCGAGCATGGCCCAGCAGGGATCGCTCGATGGCGGCACGTCTGCCGCCCAGCCCGCGGCGTCTGAGGCAGGCCCGACGGGCCAGGTTGGCACGCCGTCGCAGGACACCGGGGTGGCCTTCGGTGGCAACGCGGCGACGGGCACGAGTGAACCGAAGTTCTTGCCCGCAGAGGCGACGACCAGTGGCGGCATGGACGGGCGGTTGGTCTGGCTCGTCGGTTTCGGTGCGCTGTTCGCGATCGGCCTGGCCACAGCGATCCTGCCGGGGCGCCGACGCGGAGGCGATCGAAGCGCCCGCGGGTAAACTTGACCGGCCGGCCCCTGCTGTCCGATCGCCGGCGTCGAACCCGATCGAGGCCCGCATGACTCGTCTGATGCTGCTCGACAGCAACGGCCTCATCTATCGCGGCTACCACGCCCTTCCGCCGCTCACGACAAGCAGGGGTGAACTGGTAAACGCGGTCTTCGGCTTCTGCAGCATCCTCCTGCGCGGCATACAGGACGTGCAGCCGGAGTACGTGGCGGCGTGCTTCGACCTGCCGGGCCCAACCTTTAGACACGAGCAGTTCGCTGCATACAAGGCCACCCGCGCGCCGATGCCGGACGATCTGCGATCGCAATTCCCGAAGGTTCGGGAAGTGGTCGCGGCCCTGCGCATCCCCGTCTACGAACTGGCCGGCTACGAGGCCGACGACGTCATCGGCACGATTACGCGCGACATGGACGCTCGGGGGATCGACACGACGGTCGTGACCGGCGACCTCGACATGCTCCAGATCGTCACCGATCGAACACGCCTGATGACGACCCGCCAGGGCGTCGACGCGACGGTCTACTACGATCCGGCCAGGATCTGGGAGCGCTTCGAACTGCGGCCGGACCAGATGATCGACTACAAGGCTCTCAAGGGCGATCCGACCGACAACATTCCGGGCATTCCGGGAGTGGGGGAGAAGACAGCTGCGAAGCTCGTCGGTGAGTTCGGTTCGCTGGAGGGCATCTACGCCAGGCTGGGCGAGGTCACGCCGGAAAAGCTGCGCGACAAGCTGGTCGCGGCGCGCGAGCAGGTCTTCGCCAGCCGCGAACTGTCGCGAATCGTATGCGATCTCCCGATATCGCTCGACCTGGAGGCGGCCCGCCTCTCCGACTACGACCGAGCCGAGGTGGTCCGGCTCTTCCGCGAGTTCGAATTCCGCTCGCTGATCGACCGGCTGCCGCCGCTCAGCGGTGAGTCGGCGGTTGCCGCCGCGGAGACACTTCGTTCCGTGGCGGGGAGCGTGCCCGCCGCACGGGTCGCGGGAGAGGCGCCGCGGGCCGCACGTCTCGACGCCCGGGGGAGCGGCGCGGGCCACTCCCTCATCGGCGAGGGCGAGGGGCTGCAGCTCACAATGGACTTCGGGTCGACGGGTCTGGCCGAGCCCTCCGCGAGGCGGGCGGCGAGCCGAGGGGCGGCGGCCTCGAGCGCCTTGTCCTCACGCGCCCGAACCGGGGGCGCCACGGCCGCACCCGTGGATCTGCCCGCGACGCTTCGGGCGGCCGTGGCCCAACCCACGTTGCTCGATCGCTTCCAGGACTCAGACGAGGACGTCAGGGATACGGCCGAATGGCTGGCAGGTTGCGGCGAGATCGGCGCCGCGCTGCTGATGGACGACCCGCGTCCAATGCGCGGCATGCCCCAAGCGCTGGCTCTGGCCGGTGCCGACGGCCGCGTACTGGTGGCCGAGGGCCACGCGGCGGTGGGCCGACTCGGCGATCTGCTGCTTGCGTCGGGGTCGCAGGTCGTGGGCCACGAGACCAAGCCGCTGATGGTGGCGAACATCGCCGGCGGGGCCACTCAGCCACTCCCCGTGGCCTTCGACACGCAGATCGCCGCGTATCTCCTGAACGCCTCGCTGCGCAGCCAGACCATCGCCGACGTCGCCCACGAGCGATTGGACGTGACTCTGCCCCCCGCCGGAGACGTGCCCCCCGCCGTCCAGATCGGACTCGACGCCCTGGCCGCTCTCGCAGTCAGGGAGCCGCTCGAGAAGGCGCTGGCGGATTTGGGCCTGGATCGGCTCTTCCGCGAGGTAGAGCTGCCGCTCATCCCGGTCCTCGCCGGGATGGAGGCCGCCGGCGTGGCCATCGATCTCGAGGCGCTCGCCGCCCTGGAGGTGGAGTTCCGCGCCGAGATGGCGCGACTGGAGTCGGAGATCTACGCCGACGTCGGCCACGAGTTCAACCTGGGGTCGCCCAAACAGCTCGAACAGATCCTCTTCTACGAACTGAGCCTGCCGAAGGGCAAGCGGACCAAGACGGGCTATTCGACCGACGCGTCGGTGCTCGAAGAACTGAAGCCGGCGCATCCGATGATCGACAGGCTGCTCAACTGGCGACTCTACTCGAAGCTCCGCTCGACCTACATCGAGGCGCTGCCGCTGCTGGTCTCCGAACGGGACGGCCGGCTGCATACGACTTTTCACCAGGCCGTCGCCGCCACCGGCCGGCTGAGCTCGTCCGATCCGAACCTCCAGAACATCCCCATCCGGTCGGAGCTGGGCCGGCGCATCCGTCGGGCGTTCGTGGCCGGCGGTCCTGACGTGACGCTTCTGGCGGCCGACTACTCTCAGATCGAGCTGCGCATCCTGGCCCACGTCTCCGGCGACGAGCACCTGCGCGATGCCTTCGCCCGCGGCGCCGACATACACCGCGAGACAGCCGCTCGGGTTCTCCACAAGGCGCCCGAAGACGTCACTCACGACGAGCGGTCGATGGCCAAGATGGTCAACTTCGGCCTGGCCTACGGCATGAGCGACTTCGGGCTGTCGTCCCGGGCCGGCATCTCGCGCGCTGAGGCCAAGGAGTTCATCGACAACTACTTCGCCACCTACAGCGGCATCAGCTACTACATGCTCCACATCAAGGAGCTGGCGCGGCAGCAGGGCTGGGTGTCGACTCTCCTGGGCCGCCGGCGCTCCATTCCGGAGCTGCGCATGTCCAACCCGGCTTTGCGTGGCGCCGGGGAGCGGATGGCGATCAACATGCCGATCCAGGGCACCGCCGCCGACATCATCAAGATCGCGATGATCCGCCTGCCGGAGCGGCTGCGCTCGGCGGGACTCCGATCGCGGATGCTTCTCCAGGTTCACGATGAGCTGGTGCTGGAAGTGCCGCGAGGCGAGGTCGACGCGACGGTGCCGATCCTGCGCGAGACCATGGAGGGTGCGTTGAAGCTCGACGTGCCGCTGACGGTCGACGTGAAGGTCGGGGACGACTGGGAGTCGATGGGGCCGCTCACCCGCCAGGATGAGGTTCTTGCCGAGCTCGGCGAGGCCCCGGCCGGGGTGCCTGCGGTTTAGCGCGCCCCAGCTGCCGGGTTGCAGGATGGCCGCAAGCGGCTGGTAGAGCCGCTCGCGGAATCGGCGGGCGCGGCCAGCGCATCTCATGCTCGGCCCCGCTAACCTCTAGTGATGCCCGAATTGCCCGAAGTCGAAACCATCGCCGGCGACCTGCGCGGCCTGGTCACGGGTGCGCGGATCGTTGGCGCCAGCTGCAACTGGCCGCCGACGCTGCGTAGCCACGATGCCGGGGCCTTTGCGCGGGGAGTGGCTGATCGCGAGATCGAGGGTGTGGGACGTCGAGGCAAGCAGCTTCTGATCTGGCTGGGACCGAGTGCTCGGTCCGATCGGCCCGGCAACCCTCCAGACGACGATCCGGTCGTTCT
>PMNU01000047.1 GCA_003165675.1 Chloroflexota bacterium | reverse complement strand
GGTCGAACGACGTCTACAACCTCGTGACCAAGCGGGCTCACGCTCATGCCCACGCTACGGTCGAGTGGATAGACGCGAATACCGGGTCCCGCTTGACGATGAAGTATCCGAGTATCTGGCTGCGTGGCGAGGGCGCCACGGCCGAGGTCATCTCCGTCGCGGTCGCCGGCCGCGGGCAGCACCAGGACACCGGCGCCAAGGCGATCCACCTCGCCCCGAACACGCGCAGCCGGATCATCAGCAAGTCGATCTCGAAGGACGGCGGCCNNTACATCGACATCCAGGAAGACGACACGACGATGACCCACGAGGCCACCGTCGGCAAGATCAGCCAGGACCAGGTCTTCTACCTGATGAGCCGCGGCCTGACCGAGAACGAGGCCACCAACCTGGTCGTCCAGGGCTTCCTCGAGGTCTTCACCAAGGAACTCCCGATGGAGTATGCGATCGAGTTCAACCGCCTGGTCAAGCTGGAGATGGAGGGCGCGCTCGGATGACCGCCTCGGAGCGTGGCGACGCAAACGTCGCGGAATCGAAAGCGGCGGCGCGGGAGCGGCCGAAATCGCAGGGGCCGTCGGACCTGACACTGAGCTTCATCGACGAAGCCACGGTGCGGGGCACCGCCGGGGCAGCGGCCGATCCGGACTGGCTGCTCGCCGACCGGTTGGTTGGGCTTCGCGCCTTCGGGACGCTCCCGATCGAGACCAATCCGCTCTACACGACGTACGTCGATCTGCGAAATGCGCGACTTGCGGACGTGCGGCCCTGCACGGGCCCGGCCGCGGTCGTGACGGGAGCGGCCAGGACGAAGCTGCTCCCCGATGGAGCGGCCGCATACGCTGAGATCGGCGAGGATCGAGTGTCCGCGCTCGTGCTGTCGGCCGAGGCCCGCGCCGCGGGTGTGATTCTGGAGACGCTCGCCGACCTGCAGGCCCGAGACCCGGGGCTGTTCCGGCAGCTGCTGGACGGCGGCTGCGCCCTGCCCGAGAACGACAAGCTCGCCCAGATGACGCGGGCGCTGTGGTCTCAGGGGCTGCTGCTCCATGTCCCGAACGGCGTTCGTCTGGAGCGGCCGGTCGTCCTGCGCTGGAAGGTAGGGGCGCCCGGAAAGGCTCTCTTCTCCCGAACGGTCATCTCCCTGGGCGAGGACGCTGAGGTCTCGGTCGTCGAGGAACAGGTTGCGTCGGGTAGCGCCGAGCGGTCTGACGCCTCAGAGGCCCAGGCCTTCTTCGCCGGCACGACCGAGGCCGTCGTCGGCGCGGGCTCCAGCCTATCGTTCGCCGGCCTGCAGAACCTTTCGCTGCGACAGATCGCCTTCCAGCATCGCTCGGCGGTGCTCGGGCGAGGAGCCACGGTTCGCTGGGCGCTGGCCCAGCTGGGCTGCCGCGTCGTCCGCAGTCGCATCGACAACCGGCTCGACGGCGACGGTTCGACGGTCGAGCAGGCGGAGATCGTCTTCGGTTCCGCCGACCAGCTCTTCGACCTGACTTCGTACACGCGCCACGTCGGTCGCGACACGACCGGCAACCTGCTCTCGAAGGGCGCTCTGGCCGACCGTTCGCGGGCCTACATGAAGGGCCTCGCCACGATCGACAGGTCGGCTCGAGGCACTGACAGCTACCTCGGTGAGTTCAGCATGCTGCTTTCGAAGCAGGCGCGGTCCGTGGCGATCCCGAGCCTGGAGATCGATCAGCCCGACTGCCGGCGCGTCGCCCACGCCAGCTCCGTGGGCCCGATCGACGAGACGCAGCTCTTCTACCTGGAGAGCCGCGGCCTCGATCCCGAGGAGGCCCGCAGGGCCATCGTTCTGGGCTACCTCGAGCCGGTCGTTGCCCGCGTGCCGCTCGAATCCGCCCGGGAGCTGCTGCGCGGCCTGCTCGAAGCGAAGTGGGACGCCCGGAGCGTTTCTCACCCAGCAGCCGCCGCGGTGGCTTAGGCGTGCGATGACGGGGCCGGCAGGCAGTTCCCGTCGGGTCGACCTCTGCGCGGCGGATGACGTTCCGCCCGGCACGATGAAGCTCTGCGAGGTGGAGGACGAAACGGTCCTTGTGGTGAACCTCGACGGCATCTTCCACGCCACTCAGGGCATCTGCTCGCACGAGTACTTCGAGCTCGATCGCGGCGTGCTCACAGGCGACTCGATCCTGTGCACGCTCCATCTGTCGCGCTTCTCGCTCCTCGATGGCGAGGTCATCGACCCGCCGGCCGAGCTGCCGCTCGCGGTCTACCCGGTGGCGATCGAGGGCGAGCGACTCCTGATCGAGATACCGGCCGGCCCGCTCGAGGTCAACCGCTAACGAGGCAGGGGCCGCCCCAGGCCGAGTTGCTCGGCACGGGCCAGTATGGCCGAAGCGAAGACAACGTCCGCGAGACCGACGCCCAGGTGAGTTACGAGGATGCGGCCAGCTCCGCTCGGTGATGTATCGGGCTCGGGCGATGGGCCGCTCAGGAGCAACTCGCCGATCGTGGCGTCCGGATCGGGGTAGCCGGTGAACACGGGGCCCGCTCGGGTGGCCAGGAACTGGTCGCGCTCGTCGACGACGAAGAACGCCTCGCGAGCCAGGGCGGCCGGGGCCTGCATGTCGTAGTCGACGGCGACGAACAAGACTCCGCGGCCGAGCCAGGCCGGATCGAGCGCCTGACGGTTCGGGCCGAAGGAGATCGTCGATATGACGACGTCCGCCGACTCGACCGCCTCCCGCACGCTCGAGACCGCCCTGGCCGAACCGATTCCCTCGGTCCCGGAGGCCTCGCCCGCAAGCGCCGACGCGCGTGTCGCGTCGATGTCGGTGAGCCGCACCTGGGTGCCGGGCAGGACGTAGCCGATCACCGGTAGGTGGCTACGAGCTTGCGCCCCTGCCCCCAGCACGGCCACTCGCATCGGACGCCTGTCCTGTCTCGTGATCTCCGGCAGGAAGTGGCGGATTACCGTGCCGCTGATCGCTGCGGTTCGCGCGGCCGTGATCGCCGCCCCATCCATGACAGCCAGCGGCTCACCCGTTACCGGATCGCTCAGCAGGATTACGGCGTGGTAGGCCGGCAAACCCATGGCCGGATTGGCCGGGAATCCGGTGATCCACTTGGCGCCGATCAGGTCCTCCGAACCGTCCGCCGCTTCGCCCCGCAGCAGCGCCGGCATGGCGTGAGCCAGCGATCCAGGCTGTCGCGGATGAACCCCAATCTTCGGCGGCAGGTCGGCGTCACGGCCGAGGGCTCGCATCGTCCGCTCAGCCAGCGCCAGTCGCTCCCGGATTGGCGGCATGGCTGCCGATACTTCGGCCGCGGAGATGTGTCGGAGGGGTTTCATGGCTCTGGACTCGGCGAACGTTGAGGCAGACGGCCCGTTCTGACGGTCGGCAGACTCTCCGCGGATTGCATCTGTGCGAACGAGCGAGCGCCGACCGCTGCGCGTGCCCGGAGTGTAGCGGTACGATGACGCCCCCTGCGCTCCCGTAACGGACGGCGAGCAGACTTGAAGGAGAGGCTTTGCAGCGAGTACGAGGACTCATCGCGGCGATCCTCGTCGGAGTTCCGCTCGGGCTCTTCCTGCTGATAACGCTTCACGCTACCCGCGAGGTCTCGGTTCTGATCGGGTCCTGTGTAGGCGTTGCCGTGTTCGCGGTCGTGGCCACCGGGCCCGACCCCCGCGATGAGGCCGCGGATGCGGCGTGGCAGGAAGCGGCCCACGATTTGCCACCGGTTTCGGACCGGGTGATCCTCGAGCGGGTGCAGGCGACGATGCCCGGACCGGGCAGGCCACGACCGCCTGGCGCCCATCCGCGGGCCCACGGCGAGGGCGTCCGGCACAGGCGTGCTGGAAATCAGGGAGTGGAGCCGAAATGAGTCCAGTCGATCGAGCCAGCCTCGGGGCGCGCCTGAGCGCGGAAGGTCTCCAGGCATCGGCCTGGTCGAACCTGCCCGGGGAGCGATTCGAGGGGCGTGCCCACGACTTTGACAAGGTGGTGGTCGCAGTCGAGGGCTCGATCACGTTTGGCCTCGTCGAATACGGCGTCGGCTTCATGCTGACCCCTGGCGAGGGCCTCGATCTGCCGGCCAACATCCAGCACGATGCCGCAGTCGGCCCAAAGGGCGTCACCTGTCTGGAGGCACATCTGCCCGCCGGATCTCTCGGCCGCAAGGCCAAGGGCCGCGGCTACAGCCGGTAGTCGACCGGCGGGGGTGCCGCTGCGCTGTCTGTGGCTCCCGCGGGTAGCTTGCCCGCCGGACGGTCGGGCTCGTTCCGGTGTCGATTCCGGGGGAATGGGCTAGGCTGCACGCGTGGCGCGTCGGGGCGTCCAAGACAAACGATCCGGGGGCACAGGAGAAATGGGCGCTTTCGAACGGATCGACGCGACGGACGCTCGGATCATCGAGCTTCTCCAGCGGGACGGGCGCGAGTCCTATGCCGAGGTTGGGCTTGCCGTGGGCATGAGCGGACCGTCGGCCCACGAGCGAGTCAAGAAGCTAGAGGCTCGCGGCGTCATCCATGGCTACTCGGCTCTGGTGGATCCAACGCTTCTCGGCTACAGCGTGCTGGCGTTCATCTTCATCAAGCAGGTTCCCGGGACGATTGCCACCGATATGACTGGCGATTTCGTGGACATCGACGAGATCGAGGAGTGCCACCATCTCGCCGGTGAGGCCGACTACCTGCTGAAGGTCAGGGCGACGGATACGCGACACCTCGAGAGCGTCCTGCACGCGATCCAGCAGGTCCCGCACGTTTTCACGACCGAAACACAGGTCGTCTTCTCGAGCGCGTTCGAACGGCGGCCGCTCCACCTGGCGCGCGAGCCGGAGCCGGTGCCGAACTCATCGGGATCGTGACCGACACCCAGCCGCAGGCTCAAGGCTCAGGCGGCGCCGATCCCGCGACTAGCGCCAGCCGCAAAGGCAACGACGTACCCGAGCCCCGGGTCACGACGATGTTCGACTCCATCGCGCCGGTCTACGACCGGATGAACACGCTCATGACGGCCGGCTTCGATGGCCGGTGGCGGCGCGCCGCAGTCAGAGCCGCCCGGCTCTCGCCGGGCGGAACGGCATTGGACGTGGCCTGCGGTACGGGCAAGCTCACGGGGGCGCTGGCGAGGGCGGTCGGATCGGACGGCCTCGCGGTAGGGGTTGACCTGTCGCAGGCGATGCTAGACGAAGCCCGTCGAGTCTTCGGGGAGTTGCCCTGGGTCGAGTTCCGGCTCGGCAACGCCCTGGACCTGCCTTTCGCCGATGGGTCGTTCGACGCCGCGACGATCGCCTTCGGAATGCGCAATCTCGCCAGCTTTGAGGCGGGGTTCCGGGAGATGGCCAGAGTGGTCAGGAGTGGAGGACGGGTTGTGTGCCTGGAGCTGTCGGTGCCGCGTCCGCGGTTCATGGGTCGCGTCTACACGGCCGTCTTTCGCGTCACGGCGCCGGTGATGGGGGCGACACTCAGACGCCGCGCCGCTTACTCATACCTGCCCCACTCGCTGGACGGGTTCCCTCCGGCCGAGGAGATCGCGGCCACGATGCGGCGCGTGGGCCTGAAGGACGTATCGTTCAAACGACTTGGCCTGGGCGTAGTGGCGCTGCACGTCGGGACAGCGGCTTAGCTCCGGCAACGACCGCCATCCGACGCGTTCTGGCCGTCGCGGCTGCTAGGTAACCTTCCTGTCGGCGGCGTCCCGGATCGCCTGCGCGCTCTCGGAATTGCGTCGGGCCGCTTCGGCAGATACCTCAGCCTCGCGGATCCGGCCGTCCACATAGGCGCCGTGCAGATCGAGAAGCCTGGCGATCGTGGCCTCGTCGATCGGTATGCCATCGGCTGCCATATCCCTGGCGAGGAGCGACGCCTCGACCGAGTCGACCGGGCCGCCCGGGGTTTCGATCGACTCGAATGGATGATCGGCCAGGAAGAACCAGGTCAGCAGGCCGCCGATGACCAGACCGAGAAGGCCGAAGAAGAAGTAGTACGGCATGTGGGGCCCCCAGGTGGGCGGTCTTGATCGTAACCCGATGTGGCGGCGCGGGGTTGCGGTCAGGTGAGTTGCCTGAGACCATGACCCAGCGTCCCGGTCAGTATACGGACGCCGGCCCGGTCGGCACCTTGCGCTTGTGCCGCGTGCCGCCGACGATTACAGCCGTACGGTTTGAGCCTTTCGGGGGGCGGGGATTGCGGCGAGCCACAACTGCGCCACCGGGTATGTGAAACCTGTTGGTTATGAAGCCGCCGGATGCCGATGATCTATTGACAGCCGAGCGAAAGCCATCGAGACTCGATAGATGGCCATGCTCGCAAGTCGGCTTCTCCGCGTCGCTCTTGTCGTCCTCCTGCTCGGAACCGTGCTCGTACAGGTACTCCTGCCCGTGTTCGCGTCCGACGAAGGGAGGATCTTCCCCGAAGTCGCCTACCTCGTCGTCCCATACTCGGTGGCCGCCATCCTCTTCATCGGATGCGGTCAGGTGGCGCTGCTCGCCGTCTGGCGGCTGCTGTCCATGGTCAACGGCGGGGTCATCTTCACCCGCCGCGCGCTGCGCTGGGTCGACGTCATCACGGCCTGCGCGGCGGTCGCCACGGTTCTGACCGCAGGCGTCCTGATCCACATGCTCGACTTCGTCCCCGGCGGCGGCGGACCAACGTTCTACTACCTGGCCGCCTGCGTCGCCGGCGGGCTGGCGTTCGTGCTCCTCATGGTCGTCATGCGAGGCCTGCTCGAGTCGGCTGTCGCCGACCGCACCGAGCTCGACGAGGTGATCTGATGGCCGTGATCGTCGAGCTCGACGTCATGCTCGCCCGGCGCAAGATGTCCGTGGGCGACTTCGCCGACGCCGTCGGCATCACCCCGGC
>PMNU01000143.1 GCA_003165675.1 Chloroflexota bacterium | reverse complement strand
TCTCGGTCTCTTCCTTGAACGTCGTCTCGAGGACGCCGGCGCGTGTGGCGCCGATGCCTCGCGCGTAGGCGAGGACGCGCGCGCGAGCGGTGCCGGTGGCGTCCTTCTCGACAGCGAAGAGCGCGGGAACGCCGCCGCCCTGCTCGAAGACGGACCGGACCAGGTGGCCGGGGCCCTTGGGCGCGACCATTCCGACGTCGATCCCCTCTCCCGGCCGGATCCGGTCGAATCGAATGTTGAAGCCGTGGGCGAACATGAGCAGCTGGCCCGCATGCATGTTGGGCTCGATCGAGGTCTCGTACACCTTCTTCTGGATCGTATCGGGGACCAGGATCATGATCACGTCGGCGGCNNTAGCCGATGATGGCGATCTTCTGTCCCGAGAGCGCGGTCGGATCTGCGTCGACGTCGTAGTACATGCGAGCGGTCATCGTTTAACTGCCTCCTCGATCGACCCGGCACCCCGGGACATGACGACGGTACCGGAGCGGACGAGCTCCTTTATGCCGAATCCGCGCAGGAGGGCGATCAGGGCGTCCACCTCTGCCTCCGTTCCGGTCGCCTCGACTATCAGCGACTCGGCTGCCAGATCCACGACTCTGGCCTTGTGCATCTCGGCGATGGTCAGAACCTCGCCGCGGTTGCGTTCGTCCGCTCTGACCTTCATCAGCGCGATCTCATGCTCGACGGTGGGCTCGCCGGTAACGTCCTGAACCTTGAGGACGTCGATGAGCCGGTAGAGCTGCTTCGCCGCCTGCTCGATCGCCACGTCGTCGCCGCGCAGCGTGATCGTCATGCGGCTGACCTCCGGCTGGTCGGTGTGACTGACCGCCAGGGTCTCGATGTTGAAGTTGCGGGCTCGCATCAGGCTCGCCACGCGGTTGAGAACACCCGGCTTGTTGAGGACGATCGCCACCAGGACGTGGCGATGGGACTCGCCACCGCCCGGGAGAGCCCGGGCAGGCGGTGCGGTATGAGCCGGTGCCGGATGGGCGGAGTGGTCCGGCGCGGGACCGGGGGTGCCGGTGAGGCTCATTGCTTCGGCTCCTCGAATTGTTCCTCGAGCAGATCGGACAGGCCCTTGCCGGCCGGCATCATCGGGAAGACGTTCTGCTGCTCGGCAATAACGAAGTGCACGAGCGCCGGGCCGTCCACGGCGCGGGCCGCGGCAATGGCGCCCTCCACTTCCTCGGGGGTAGTGGCGCGGAACGCTGCCACACCGTACGCCTCGGCAAGCTTGCACCAGTCGGGGCCGAGCAGATGCGACGAATGGTAATTGCCCGCGTAGACGAGCTCCTGCCACTGCCTGACCATGCCCAGCTTGTGGTTGTCGAGCAGGGCGATCTTGACCGGAATGTTGTCCTGGACGAGCGTCATGAGTTCCTGAACGGTCATCTGCAGGCCGCCGTCGCCGACGATCGCCCACGTCTCCTTGTCGGGGCGACCGATTGCCGCTCCCATCGCCGCGGGCAGCCCAAAGCCCATGGTCCCCAGGCCGCCCGAGCTGATATGGCTCTTGGGCCGGCGGAAGCCCGCATAGCGAGCGGCCCACATCTGGTTCTGGCCGACGTCCGCCACGATCGTTGCGTCATGGCCCGAGGCCTGGCCGATCTTCGCAACCACGTAGTCGGCCGACAGCTGGCCGTTGCGCCAAGCCCCGGAACCGTGCCACGAGGCCTGCTCCGACTCCGCCCGCCATTCGTCGATCTCCCGCAGGTATGCCGCGCGGCGCTCCGGCGCCACAGGCTCGACCTGGGGCAATAACGCCATCAGGACTCGCTTCACGTCGCCGACGATCGGGATCTCGACCGCCACGTTCTTGCCGATCTCGGCCGGGTCGATGTCGACGTGGACGATCCGGGCGTACGGCGCGAAGGTGGGCACGTGGCCGGTGACCCGGTCGTCGAAGCGCATGCCGAGGGCGATCAGCAGGTCGGCCGACTGAATGGTCCGGTTGACGTGCTTCCAGCCGTGCATGCCCACGAAGCCGAGCGACAGCGGATGCGTCTCGTCGATGGCGCTGACGCCGAGCAGGGTGTGGGCGACCGGGATCTGGGCCTTCTCGGCCAGCTCACGCAGCTCCTCGGTGGCGTCGGCGATCAGCACGCCGTGGCCCGCGAGGATGACCGGCCGCTCAGCCCTGGCGATCTCCTGCGCAGCGAGCTTGATCTGGCGAAAGTGGCCCTCGAAGGTGGGCTTGAACCCCGGCAGGTCGACCGTTTCGGGGTGCTCGGCCGAACAGACGCCCATAAGGGCATCCTTCGTCAGGTCGATATGGACGGGCCCCGGACGGCCGGTTCGGGCGATGTGGAAGGCTTCAGCGAAGACGCGCGGGATGTCGTTCGGGTCGCGCACCAGGTAGTTGTGCTTGGTGCACGGGAGCGTGATGCCGGTGATGTCGATCTCCTGGAAGGCGTCCTTGCCGAGGAGAGAGCCGACGACATTGCCGGTGATGGCCACGATCGGTATCGAGTCGAGCATGGCGTTGCCGATGCCGGTGACCAGGTTCGTGGCGCCGGGGCCGGACGTGGCCAGGCAAACGCCCACCTTGCCCGTCGCTCGGGCGTAGCCGTCGGCCGCGTGGGCGCCCCCCTGCTCGTGCCGGACGAGGATGTGGCGCAGTTCGGGATAATCGACGAGGACGTCGTAGAAGGGCAGAACCACGCCACCCGGATAGCCGAAGAAGACGTCCACGCCCTGCCGGAGCACGGCCT
>PMNU01000038.1 GCA_003165675.1 Chloroflexota bacterium | reverse complement strand
GCCGGCAGTCCTTCGATATGAGGACTTCCGGATCAGGCCACACAACTGCTTCGCCTGTGGCGAGCTGAACGAGGTCGGCCTTCACCTCAGGCTCAACCTCGAGTCCGGCCGCTGCTGGACCGAGCTGGAGATGCCGCGCCGCTTCGAGGGATGGGAGGGGATCGTCCACGGCGGCATCCTCTGCACCATCCTGGACGAGGTCATGGCCTGGGCCCTGGTCGAGCGCGACAACTGGGGCGTCACCGCTCGCATGAGCATCGACTTCCGAAAGCCGGTGACCGTCGGCCAGGCGATTCGCGCCGAGGGCTGGATCACGGAATCGCGGCGGCGCATCCAGGTCACGGCCGGTCGGATCGTCGACGCATCGACCGGCGCGGAGCTTGCCACTGCTGTGGCGACCTACGTAGCCGCCTCAGACGCCCGCAAGCGTGAGCTCAAGGAACGCTATGGCGTGGCGGAGAGCGGTTCGGCATGAGCCCCGCCGCCACCTCCGCCGTCACCCAGGCCTCCAACAGATTCGTTGAGGCGCACCTCGTCGAAGCCACCGCCCTCGGCGAGAGGTTGGCGGACGTGGTCCATGACCCCGCCGCCCTGGTCGCCGCCATCGCGGGCGGCTTCGAAGGCCTCGCGGATCCGGTCTACCAGGCCGGGATCCGGTCCATCACTCCCGGCCTCGGGCCCGTTCTCGGCGTGCGTCTGCCCTTGATGGAGGCCGCCCAGAAGGCCTTCAGGCGCGGCACCCGTCAAACCCCGACCTCCCTCCTGGTCGACGCGATGGACCGACTCCTCCGTGAGGAGACGCGAGAGATCCGCTGGTTCGGCATCTGGAACCTGGGCCGTCTCCTGCCCACGGACCCCGAACGAACGTGGCAGCTCCTCCGCCGGACGGCCCGGGAGGCGGACGAGTGGATCACCGTCGACACGCTGGCCCACCCGTACGGCGAAGGCATCCTGCGCGACCCGCGCCGCTGGGCGGAGATCGAGCAACTGGTCTACTCGCCGTCTCGCTGGGAGCGGCGTCTCGTCGGCTCGACTCTGGCCACGCTGCCCCACGTCCGCGGCGTCGCCGGCGGCCGAAGCCCTGCCGTCGTCGAGCGCGGCCTGGCGCTGGCGGGCCAGTTGATCGGGGCTGCGGAGCCCGATGTTCAGAAGGCGCTGTCGTGGGCTCTTCGGACCCTTGCCGGGCTGGACCCGGCGGCGGCCACCCGCTTCCTCGAGGCGGAGACCGAAACGGCCCGCGCCACGGACGACGGCTACCGGGCCTGGGTGATTCGCGACAGTCTCTCCAAGCTGCCCGAGGGCGTAGCGCAGGTCCTGCGGAGTCGGCTCGACGGCATCCGGCGCAGGCCCGGCGGACCGGCGACCTCACGAGCTGCTACCGCCTCGGGCGGCGTCCTCCACGCCATCGATGCCGGGCGCCGCGCCACGGCCCAAACACTGCCCCGGGAGGAATAGCGCACCGTGACCGACGAGATAGGCCAGGTTCGAGTCGTCCGAGTCGAGGACGAAATGCGGACGAGCTACCTCGACTATGCGATGAGCGTCATCGTCGCGCGGGCGCTACCCGACGTCCGCGACGGCCTCAAGCCGGTCCATCGACGCATCCTGTACACGATGGGCGAGATGGGCCTCTCGGCCACGTCGTCGTATCGCAAGTGCGCCGCGATCGTCGGCGAGGTGATGGGCAAATACCACCCGCACGGCGACATGGCCCTGTACGACGCCCTGGTCCGGCTGGCCCAGGACTTCTCGATGCGCTATCCGCTCGTCGACGGCCAGGGCAACTTCGGCTCGATCGACGGCGACAGCGCGGCGGCGATGCGCTACACCGAGGCCCGCCTGACCGGGATCGCCGCCGAGATGCTGGCCGACATCGACAAGAACACGGTCGACTTCGTCGACAACTACGACGGCACCCAGAAGGAGCCGACCGTCCTGCCGGCCAGGCTGCCGAACCTGCTCGTAAACGGTTCGTCGGGGATCGCCGTCGGCATGGCGACGAACATCCCGCCTCATCATCTGGGCGAGGTGTGCGACGCGGCGCGGGCGCTGATCAAGGACCCCGAGCTCACCTCGGACGATCTCTGCAAGTACGTGACCGGCCCCGACTTCCCGACCGGCGGCACCATCTTCCGTTACGAGACCCGCCGTAACCCCATAACGGGTGAGAGCGAGACAGTCGACGCGATCCGGGAGATGTACGCCCACGGCCGCGGCCGGGTCGTCGTTCGGGCGCAGGTGGCATTCGAGGAGACTCGCCACGGCCGCATGGCGATCATCGTCACCGAGCTGCCCTACATGGTGAACAAAGCCGCCCTGCTCGAGAAGATGGCGGAGCTGGTGGGCGCCAAGAAGCTCGAGGGCATCGCCGACCTGCGCGACGAGTCGGATCGCGACGGCATGCGTATCTACGTCGAGATCAAGCGCGACGCCGACCCGCACCGTGTCCTGAACAACCTCTTCAAGCACACCGCGATGCAGGTCGCCTTCAATCTCAACATGCTGGCGCTCGTCGACGGCCAGCCGCAGACCCTACCCCTCAAGGCCGTCCTGCAGCACTACATCGACTACCGACGCCAGGTCGTCCGCCGCCGGACCGAGTTCGACCTGGAGAAGGCCCGCGCTCGGGCGCACATCCTAGAAGGCCTCAAGATCGCCCTCGACAACCTCGATGAGGTGATTCGAACCATCCGAGAGTCGGCCGACGTCGAGGCCGCCCGCAACAACCTGATCGCCCGCTTCGGACTGACCGAGATCCAGGCCCAGGCGATCCTCGACATGCGTCTGGCCCGCCTGGCCGCCCTCGAACGCAAGAAGATCGAGGACGAGTACCTCGAGATCATTCAGGTCATCGCCGAGCTTGAGGAGATCCTCGCCAACCCGGCGCGCATCCTGGCCGTCATCACCGACGAGCTCGGCGCGATCAAGGCAAAGTACGCCGGCGCCCGCCGCACCCGGATCGCCGACGACTCCAGCCGCGAGATGACCGACGAAGATCTCATCGCGGACGAGGACGTCGTGGTCACGATCAGCCGCCGGGGCTACATCAAGCGCCAGCCCGTAGCCACCTACCGCCGCCAGGCACGCGGCGGGAAGGGGATCATCGGCCATGTGACCCGCGAGGAGGACGCGGTCGAGCATCTCCTCGTCGCCAACACCCACGACTGGGCACTCTTCTTCACCAACCGCGGCCGCGTCTTCTCGGCCAAGGTCCACACCATCGTCGACGCCAGCCGGCAGGCCAAGGGGATCGCGATCATCAATCTCCCGGGCGTACAGGTGGAGCCCGGCGAGGTGCCGATGGCGACCATCACGCTGTCTGACTTCAACGCCGGCAAGTTCCTGGTCATGGCCACGCGCAACGGCATCGTCAAGAAGAGCCCGCTCGAGCAGTTCGAGAAGGTTCGCTCCAGCGGCATCATCGCCATCACCATCGCCCCCGACGACGAGCTCGCCTGGGTCGACGTGGCCACGGGCAAAGACGACGTCATCGTCGCCACCGCTCAGGGCAAGATCGCCCGCTTCCCGGAGAAGGAGGTCCGTCCGATGGGCCGGCCGGCCGCAGGCGTCATCGGCATCCGCCTGGCCAGCCCAACGGACCGTGTCGTGGGCATGAGCGTCGTCCAGCCGACGGCCGACCTGCTCGTCCTGACCGAGACCGGCTACGGCAAGCGCGTGCCGCTGACGGAATTCCGGCCCATGCACCGCGGCAGCCAGGGCGTCCGCCTCATCTCCCTCGAGGGCAGGAAGACGGGCGACGTGGCGGCCGTCCAGCAGGTCACGGAGCAGGACGAGGAGCTGCTTCTCATCAGCGCCGGGGGCCAGGTGGTCCGGACCGAGACGAACACCATCAACCGCTATTCGTCCGGAGCCCGCGGCGTGATCGTCATGCGACTGAACGCCGGCGACAGGGTCGTGGGCATCGCCGCATTCCGGGCCGGGCTGGCACAACGGGGTGGCATGTCGGACAATGGCCCTGAAGGCACCGAGCCCGCGCCCAAGGGCGGAAAGCCCGAGTGACCGACCGCGATACCCCGGAGGCAGCCTTGCCAGCAGCAGACCAGTTCGACGTCTACACCGGGAACGCCAACCCGGAGCTGGCGCGAAACATCTGCCGCTACCTGGGGATCGATCTAGGTCGAGCCGAGGTCTTCGAGTTTGCCAACGAGAACATCTTCGTTCGGATCATCGACAACGCCCGAGAGAAGGACGTCTTCCTGATCCAGCCGACCTCTCGGCCTGTCAACAAGTCGATCATGGAGCTCCTGATCATGATCGACGCCTTCAAGCGGGCCAGCGCCGGGCGCATCACCGCCGTCGTCCCGTACTACGGCTACGGCCGGTCCGACAAGAAGGACCAGCCCCGCGTCCCGATCACGGCTCGACTCATCGCCGACATGATGACCGTCGCCGGGGCGAACCGGCTTCTCACGGTCGACCTGCACCAGGGCCAGATCCAGGGCTTCTTCAACATCCCCGTCGACGAGCTGACCGCCGTCCATCTGCTGTCTGGCCATTTCCGCCAGAAGCAGCTCGAGAACCTGGTCGTGGTCACCGACCTCGGCTTCGCCAAGCGAGCTCGGACCTTCGCCGAACTGCTGGATGCGCCCCTCGCCATCGTCGAGAAGCGGCGCATCGGCAACCAGGACCGGACCGAGGTGCTCAACGTCATCGGCGACGTCCGCGGCAAACGGGCAATCATCGTCGACGACGAGATCGACACGGCGGGGACGCTCATTCAGATCGTCGACGCCCTGCAGCGCGAAGGCGTTACCGAGCTGTACGCCTGCGCCACGCATGCGGTGCTGTCAGGTCCGGCGGTCGCGCGGATCGCGGAATCGAACCTGCGCGAGGTCGTCGTCACGGACTCGATCCCGATTCCGCCCGAGAAGCGCGGCGGCAAGGTCAAGGTCGTCACGCTGGCCCCGCTCATTGCCGAGGCTATCGTTCGCATCCATCAAGGCAAGTCCGTCGGCGCGCTATTCACGAGCGAGGTCCAGGCCACGCAAGCGATGCTCCTGTGGGACGTGGACGGCGCCACCGGGCGACCGGCACCCGGCGGAAACGGACGCTCCATGGAGGAGCAGACGGCAGACGCGGCGGGCGCCGATGACCGGGCGATCGACGCCTCAGAAGAGGCTCGGACTTCCGAGAGCCAGGAGCCCTGACCCGAGCGGCGGCAGCCAGCCCGGATGGCGCGAAGGAGATCTCAGAGCGATGACACTCAACCTCCATCGACCCGACGGCCAGGGCGGCCTGATCCCCACACCCCCGCCCGGTCCCGGCCGGGCCGAGGACTGGCGGACGGCCCTGCGGTCCCGCCGCTGGCGAGTCGCGCCGCTCCGCAATTCCGAGATGAACCCCACCTCGACCGCGATGGCCGTGGCGTTCTGGGCGGTCCTGGCCGGGCTCACCTTCGCTCTCCTGCTGTGGGGCTACGGATCGCACTTCTGGCACTAGCCCACGGCCGCGCGAGCCGGGGCCGCTCGAGCCGCCTTCGGCACCGCGCCAGCCGCCCGCGCCTGCTGGCCTATACTTTCGAACCAGCCCTCGGCCAGACCGAGAAGCTGTCATCGGCCGACGCCGAGGGGCGTCGCCGCCTCGGCCGAGGCCCTGGCCAATGGCCCGTGACGCGGGCCGCAAACGATCGTGAGCCTCAATGCTTGGCTTCCTGAGCCGCTTCGTCGACTCCAACGACCGCGAGCTCCATCGCATCGAGCCTCTCGTCGAGAGGATCAACGAGCTGGAGCCCGACATGGAGGCGCGCTCCGACGCAGAGATACGCGCCCTTGTCGACGAGATTCGCGAGGAGATCGGCGAAGCCGGCGAGCCCGAGGAGCCGTCAGACGACGAGCGCCACCACCCCGAGCTGGAGCGTCGACGCGAGATCGCCAAGGCCCGCCGCCAGCGCGAGCACGACCGCCTGCAGGACGCCATGGACAAGGCCCTGCCCGAGGTCTTCGCCGCCACTCGCGAGGCTATGCGGCGCACGCTGGGAATGCGCCATTTCGACGTTCAACTCATGGGCGGCATCGTCCTGCACCAGGGCAAGATCGCCGAGATGAAGACGGGCGAGGGCAAGACCCTCGCCGCGCCGCTCGCGGCCGCCCTGAACGGGCTCACCGGCCACGGCGTCCACGTCGTCACGGTCAACGACTACCTGGCTCGCCGCGACGCCCAGTGGATGGGCCCCATCTACCACTTCCTGGGCCTGTCGGTGGGGATCATCATCGGCGGCCGCATGAGCGGGTCGGGCGAGGCCTACCTCTTCGAGCCGGGCTACCCCACGAGCGACGAGCGGCTGATCAACCTCCGTCCCTGCACCCGGGCCGAAGCCTATGCCGCCGACATCACATACGGCACGAACAACGAGTTCGGCTTCGACTACCTGCGCGACAACATGGTCGTCGAACTCGATCAGCGCGTTCAGAAGGAGCGCTACTTTGCCATCGTCGACGAGGTGGACAACATCCTCATCGACGAGGCGCGGACCCCGCTGATCATCAGCGGCCAGGCCGAGGAGTCCGCCGACAAGTACTTCCTCTTTGCTCGCCTCGTGCCACGCCTGGTGGCGCGGCCGGAGGGCGCGGAGGAGGGCGGCGACTACTTCGTCGACCTCAAGGACAAGGCCGTCTCGCCGACCGAGGAAGGCATCGGCAAGATGGAGCGGCTTCTCGGCGTGCAGAACCTGTACGACGCCGACCCCACTCTCGCCCGCTACTTCGAGTCGGCCCTCAAGGCCCACGCCCTCTACAAGCGGGACCGCGACTACATCGTCAAGGACGGCGAGATCGTTATCGTCGACGAGTTCACGGGCCGCCAGATGCCCGGCCGCCGCTGGAGCGAGGGGCTCCACCAGGCCATCGAGGCCAAGGAAGGGCTGCGGGTCCAACGCGAGTCGGTGACGATGGCGACCATCACCTTCCAGAACTACTTCCGCCTCTACACCAAGCTGGCTGGCATGACGGGCACGGCGATGACCGAGGCCGAGGAGCTCCACAAGATCTACAAGCTAGAAGTGGTGGCGATCCCGACCCACCGGACCATGATCCGCGACGACGACCCGGACCTCGTCTTCCGCAACGAGAACGGCAAGTTCATGGCCCTGATCGACGAGATCGTCGACATGCACGAAGCGGGCCGCCCGGTCCTGGTCGGCACCATCTCGGTCGAGAAGTCCGAGCGGCTGGCCGAGATGCTCAAGCGCCGCGGCATCCAGCACGAGGTGCTCAACGCCAAGTTCCACGAGAAGGAGGCCCCGATCGTGGCCCAGGCAGGTCGGACCGGCGCCGTCACCATCGCCACCAACATGGCCGGCCGCGGCACCGACATCCTGCTCGGCGGCAACCCCGCCGGACTGGCCTCGGAGATGCTCCACCGGAAGGGCCTCAACCCGGCCGAGGTGGACAAAGCGACCTACGACGCGGCCCTGGCGGACGCCAAGCGCGTCTGCGACGAGGACCACGAGCGAGTCGTCGCTGCCGGTGGACTGCACATCATCGGCACAGAGCGCCACGACTCGCGCCGGATCGACAACCAGCTTCGCGGCCGCTCCGGTCGCCAGGGCGATCCGGGCTCGTCGCGCTTCTACCTGTCGCTCGAAGACGATCTGATGAAGCGCTTCGCCTCCGATAGGGTCGCCGGCCTCATGGAGCGCCTCGGCCTCGAAGAGGACATGGCCATCGAGTCGCGCCTTGTGTCCAAGACGATCGAGAGCGCCCAGTCCCGAGTCGAGGGCTACAACTTCGACATCCGCAAGCGAGTCGTCGAGTACGACGACGTCATCAACAAGCAGCGCGAAACCATCTACGAGGAGCGCGACAAGGTTCTTCGCAACGAGGACCTGACGGACACGGTCCAGGCCTTTGTCGATCAAGAGATCGACATAGTGGTCGACCAGCACCTCTCGCCGGCCCTTCCGATGGAGGAATGGAACATGCCCGGCCTGATCGCGGCGATCGAGGCGATGGGTCTGGGCGGCCCCGACGTCAACGAAGACGCGCTCTGGGACTTTCACAACGGCGACGCCATCGCCACTCACCTGAAGGACCTGGCTGCGGAGCGGCTCGAGCAGAAGGGCGAGGAGAATCCCGAGGAGTGGTCGCTGATCGAGCGCCTCGTCCTCCTTCGCACCATCGACTCCATCTGGGTCGAACACCTGACTGAGATCGACGAGCTGCGCCAGGGCATCGGCCTGCGCGGCTACGCCCAGGAAGACCCGATCAACGCCTTCAAGAAGGAGGCGTTCAGCCTGTACGAGGAGATGAGCGCCCTGATCCGGCACCAGGTGGCAACCACGATCTTCCGCGTCTCGATCGTCCGACCGCCCGCCCAGCCCGAAGGCGGCGACGGAACCGGCTCTTCCAATGCGGCCGGCGGCTCGGCAGGTGGCGGTACGGCAGCTGCAGGGGCCGGCGGGGGAGCTATCGGCGGCGGCACGGGCGGTGCGGTCGGCGAAAACGGCAGACCGGCGGCGGCCGGCGGGCGCCCCCTTCCCAGGCCGCTTCCCCAGGGCCGCCCCGCCGGAGGATCTCTCGGCAGCTCCAGCGGCGCCGCGGACGGGCCCATCCGACCGGGCTACTCGCCGGCGGGCGTCCGAATGGGTCGCAACGATGCGTGCTGGTGTGGATCCGGCAAGAAGTACAAGAAGTGCCACGGCCGGTAGGGGCGGCTCCATCGGTCCAGCGCCGCAGATCGCCGGTCCGACGAGCGCCGGCTGACGGAGCGAGAAGCAAGCCGCGATCCGGCGCAGTCGGACCAGGAACGCGGGCCGGCCGGTGACAGCGGCCCGACTCACCTGGGGAGCACGGATCCGGGACCTGCTGCTGGTCGCTCTGGCATTCGCCCTCGGCACCTGCGCGCTCACCGCCTACACCACATTCCGAATCTGGCAGGTGGGGCAGGGGGACGGCCGGCGCCACGTGGACGCCATCGTCGTGATGGGTGCCGCCCAGTACAACGGCCGTCCGTCGGGAGCCCTCGCCGCCCGTCTCGACCATGCCATCGAGCTCTACAAGGAAGGCGACGCACCCTACCTGATCACGACCGGCGGGAACCTGCCGGGCGACCTGACGACCGAGGCCGAGACGGGTCGCCGCTATGCGATCGCCCGGGGCGTGCCCGCGTCGGCAATCCTGATGGAGAACACCGGCCGAGACACACTGGAGTCGATCGAGCACGTGCGGGCCATCTTCGACGCCCGTGATCTGCATACGGCCCTCTTCGTCTCGGACCGAAGCCACATGCTTCGCGTGCTGCGGCTCGCGCAGGACCAGGACATCGAGGCCTGGGCTTCGCCGACGGAAACCAGTCCTGACGACATCGACGGCAACCTCATCTACAACTCGATGGTTCACGAGCTGGGCGCTATGGGGCTCTACGTCTTCATCAACGAAGACACGGATTCGCTTGATCAGCCGCCCCCCAGACCGTCTGCCTCGCCAGTCGGGTCGCCGGGAGCCTCCGCTCGGTCGGCGGCACCGACCTCCTCTCGCTAGGCGGCGTCGACCGCCCAGTCGAGCGCCTTCCACCCCTCGGCCCGGCCGACTTCCGCCTGACGGGGCGCTCCGCACCTTCTTCTCCGCCGCCGCCGTCGCCGTCGCCCCGTTGGGCGACCGGCCGGCATGCTGGGACGGCGCGTTGCGTTGGTCGTGCCGCCGCGACACACGGAAAGTGGCGGGACCGCAGCGGGAATCCGGGCCGAGTCGGGCTCCACGTGGAGATTAACCGTCGAGGAGCCCAATTAACCCCTTGGCTACGGTGAATTGAAACCGTATACTCCCGCCATCGCCAGTCGCGGCCAGGACCCGTCATCCTGTTGCGACTTCCCGAGGGGGCGATTGGCGTCGCACTGAGGAGAGTAGTGAAGCAGGCAGAGGAAGCGGCATTCATCGATCTCATCGCCTGTGAGCGTGATTGCCGGAACTGTAGTTACGCGGCTGCCCTCGAATGCGATGGCAACTGCGGCGTCTGTCCGCACAACACCTACTGCCCCTGCGTGAACCCCGTCGTTGCCCGGAGCAAGAGCGCGCTGCGCTTGATAGAGCTCCGCCCGATCCTTCTCCAGGACTCGAGAGGCCGCGCATAGTGGAGCCGGCCGAGACACGAGATCTGGTCACACGGATCCTGGCGACAACGGGGCGTCTTTGACCTCTCGGCCAAGGAGACCCGCCTAACACATCTGGACGCGCGCACCGGCGAACCTGGCTTCTGGGACGACCAGCGCGCCGCGCAGAAGGCATTGCGTGAGGCCGAGGGCCTCCGCGAGGAGCTGGCGCTGTGGCGTCACATCGAATCCCGCGCCCGATCCACCCTGGAACTACTCGAGCTCGCCCAGGATGACGGAGATCAGGACCTGCTGGCGGACGTCGCCGGCGAAGCCGCCGAGCTCGACCGCGAGTACGCCACCGCGCGGCGGGAGTTGCTCTTCGGGGGCGAGTACGACGGGCGCAACGCAATGCTGACGATCAGCGCCGGGGCCGGCGGGACGGAGGCCACCGATTGGGCCGAGATGCTCCTTCGGATGTACCTGCGCTGGGCAGAGCGCCACCGCTTTGCGACCGAGATCCTCGACCAGACCGAGGGCGAGGAGACCGGCGTCAAGAGCGTCACCGTCGCCATCGACGGTCGCGCGGCGTACGGCTTCCTCAAGGCCGAACGGGGCGTTCACCGGCTGGTTCGAATCAGCCCATTCGACTCCCAGAAACGACGCCATACGACCTTCGCGCTCGTGGAGGTCCTGCCGGAAGTCGAAAGCGACGTCGAGGTCGAGCTGGACTGGGACGAAATCCGCATGGACACCTTCCGGGCGACCGGGGCTGGCGGCCAGCACGTAAACAAGACCGACTCGGCCGTCCGGCTGACCCACTTGCCCACGGGGATCGTCTCGCAGAGTCAGAACGAGCGCTCGCAGACGCAGAACAAGGAGACCGCGGCCAAGATCCTCCAGGCCCGACTGCTCCAGCGAGCGGTGGAGGAGCGCGAGGCCGAGCTTCGCAAGCTCCGCGGCGAGCACGTTGAGGCGGGCTGGGGCAACCAGATCCGCAGCTATGTCCTGCACCCCTACCAGATGGTCAAGGACCATCGCACCGAGGTGGAGACGGGCAACACGTCGGCCGTCCTCGACGGCGACCTCGACGTGTTCATGCAGGCCGAGCTCGAGCGCGAGGCAACCGGCACGCTCGCCGGGCGCGCATGAGCCTCGCCCGAGGGCAGGACAACGTGGCCGTCACCTACCGACCGCCGCGGCACGCCGAACTCGCCGACTGCGCTCTGGTCTGGTACTCCGCCGTCGACGACTACATGGCCCGCCTAAACAGGCCGCTTCCTTCGCCGTACCTGGACCCCCTCCTGACAATGCTCGAGCATCTCCTGGCCACGGACCCCGAACGGTTCCTGGTAGCCGTGCGCAGTGGGGACGCCGCGAGTGCACGTAGCCGCGATCAGGTGATCGGCTTTGGAATCGCGGCTCAACGAGAGCACGTCTGGTACCTCTCCCAGCTGTACGTCCTGCCCCACGAGCAGGGCCACGGCATCGGCCGCGCTCTCTTGACGCAGATATTGCCCTCTGAAGCGGCAGACCCCCGCCCGGGCGTCCTCGCCATGTGCACCGATTCGGCCCAACCCGTTTCCAACGGCCTCTACGCCCGATACGGGATCGTGCCGCGGATGCCGGTCTTCAACCTCGTCGGGAGCCCGAATCCTTCGGCGCTGTCCCGGCTTCCCGCCGGCATCGAAGCCGTGGCTTTCGGCAGGAGCGATCCCTCGGCCGCCGCCCCTGCTATAGCGGCTGCCATAGACGCCATCGACAGAGCCGTCCTCGGCTACGCCCACCCGGTCGACCACGCTCACCTGCGGGCGACAGGCCGCACCGGCTTCATCTACCGGTTTGACGACGACGAGCCGGTGGGATACGGCTACAGCTCCGAGGTGGGCCGATTTGGGCCGGTAGCCCTGCTTGACGAGACGCTCACCGCGCCGGTGCTGGGCCATCTCATGAACGCCATCAGGCCTCGTGGAGCCACCTCGGCCTGGGTCCCGGGAGCCAACGACCGGGCAATGGTCGCGCTCCTGCGGGCCGGTCTCCGCATAGAAGGCTTCCCCGCCTTGCTGTGCTGGACTCGACCCTTCGCCGCCTTCGAGCGCTACGTGCCAGCAAGCCTTTCGCTGTTGTGAGGGCCGCGACCCCAACCGAGCCGACCGGATCGGTGCTAGCCTCATGGCCATGGTGAGCGCGGCGACCCCCGGACCAAAACCGAGCCAGACCCGCCGACCGGGCGAGCGCCCCCACGATGCCGTCTCCACCAGGGTTGTGCTGGCGATGCAGGGCGTCACCAAGTCCTACCCGAACGGCCGCGTGGCGCTGCGCGGTGTGGACCTTATCGTCCCCGAGGGCGATTTTGTCTTTCTCGTCGGACCCTCCGGCGCCGGCAAGTCGACCGTGATCAAGCTCCTCATCCGCGATGAGGTGCCGACCAAGGGCGTGGTCCTGCTGGACGGCCGGGACCTGGCCCGGCTCAAGCGTCGCGATGTACCCAGGATCCGCCGCAAGATCGGCATCGTCTTCCAGGACTTCAAGCTCCTGCCCAACAAGACCGTCCGTGACAACGTGGCCTTCGCTCTCGAGGTCACCGGCGCCCGGCGACGCGACATCGATCCGGCTGTCGATCGCGTCCTCCAGGTGGTCGGCCTGACCGGCCAGGCGAACCAGCTCCCCGGCCAGCTCTCCGGCGGAGAGCAGCAGCGGACCGCCATTGCCCGAGCGCTGGTCCACAATCCGCGGCTGTTCATCGCCGACGAGCCGACCGGCAACCTGGACCCGCTCATCAGCTGGGAGATCATCCAGCTCCTGCTCCGCATCAACGACCTTGGCGTGACGGTCCTGATGGCAACACACAACGCCGAGGTGGTGACAGCCGTTCGCAAGCGGGTCGTGGCTCTCGAGAACGGCCGGATCGTGCGCGACCAGACGGGCGCCGCCTACCACCGCGAGGACTGAGTGATCTCCTTCGTCGCCTTCAGCTTGCGGCGCGCCTGGCAGGGGTTCTGGCGCAACGGACTCATGAGTCTGGCCGCCACGGCGACGGTGGTTCTGATGCTGGCCCTCCTGGCAGGGCTGATCATCCTCCTGACCGGCCTGGACGCCACGCTCGACTACGTCCAGCAGGAAGTCCAGGTCGTGGCCTACGTCAAGGATTCGGCCACCGCGCAGGACATCTCCGGCCTGGAAGCCTCTCTTCAGCGAATGCCCCAGGTAACCCAGGTCAACTTCGTCTCGAAGGATCAAGCCTATCGAGACTTCCTGGCACGCCACCCCGACGAGGCCGACGTGATCGAATCGCTGCCGACGAACCCGCTGCCCGCCTCGCTCCAGATCAACCTGCGCGACCCCAACGACTATCTTGACGTCGCGGGCTACCTGAACGGCCAGCCGGCCGTCGACCGCGTCATGAACATCCAGCAGACCGTCGATCAGCTCGTCACGGTCATCGGGATCCTCAGGATTGGAGGAACGGTGATTCTGATCGTCGTCGGCCTGATCGTCCTGTTCACCATCGTCAACACCATCAGATTGGCCGTCGTCGCGCGCGCGGACGAGATCGAGATCATGCGTCTGGTCGGCGCTTCGGACGCCTTCATCCGCTGGCCCTTCATCTTCGAGGGCGCCTTTGTGGGGTTGCTGGGCGCCGCGATAACGATCGGCCTGCTCTTCCTGGGCCAGGGCCCCATCACGAGCTTCCTCTCCGACTACTTCAAGGTTCTGCCCGTCGAGGCCAGCGCGACCGTCGGACAGAACGTCGCCCTGATCGTGCTCGGAGCCGGGGCCGGCATCGGCGTCCTCGGCTCGTATCTCTCCGTACGGAGCTACCTAATCCGCTGATCGGTCCGCCGATCCGCGTCCCATGCTGCCTGAGGTTCGATCGATGTCCTCCCCGCCAACCCCAAAGACTCCGGATCGGACAGAGACCTCGGAGGCGGCGCCCGACTCCCCGGAGGCTGCGCTTCACACCTCGGAAGCCGACGAGCGCGTCGAGGGCAGGGAGCCCGACGGCAGGCGGAGCTGGCTCGGCCGCCGCAGCGTCGCCCCGTCTCGCATCGGCCTGATCCTGGTCGCCCTCCTGACCGGCAGCGCCCTGTTCATAGGCGGCTTCTCGCTCGGGGCCCACGTCGCCACGACTCCCGGAACGCCCGCCGACGAGGAGGCGCGCTTTGGCCCGTTCTGGGACGTCTACTCGCTGATCCAGAACGACTACGCCGGCTCGCCCAAGCCGAGCGAGGATCAGCTGGCCCAGGCCGCGATCAAGGGCATGATGGAGAGCCTGAACGACCCGTGGTCCTACTACCAGGGCCCGTCCGACTTCGAGAATTCGCTGCTCAGCGTTGGCGGTCAGGCTGAGGGCATCGGCGTTTCGGTCCAGCTCCAGCCGGTCGACCCCAACTCGGGCTTGAGCTGCTCGAAGATCGGCAACGGCTGCGAGATGGCCGTCGTCCAACCGATCCCAGGATCGCCCGCCGCGGTAGCCGGCATTCAGGCCGGCGATGTGATCGTCTCGGTCGGCGGCACTTCCCTGGATGGAATGACGATTGACCAGGCCATCGCGCTCATCAAGGGGCCTACCGGCACGACGGTGACGCTGAGCCTTCTCCGCGATGCCACCGCCATCCAGAAGTCGATCGTGCGCCAGGTCTACAACCAGCCCGAGGTCGACACGAAGACCCTGGCCAACGGCGCCGTGGCATATATCCATGTGAGCGGCATCAACCAGCCCGCCAGCTCGCAGTTCGATGCGGCCCTGGCAACGGCGCTGGCAGCCGGCCAGCGCAACGTGGTCCTCGACCTGCGTGGAAACCTTGGCGGGTACGTGGCGGATGCGGTCAAGATCGCGAGTGAGTTCATCCCGTCGGGAACGATCGTCTACCAGCAGGACGCCAGCGGTGCGACGACTGAGGTGACGGCCACGGCTGGCGGTCGAGCCACCGACGGCTCCGTTCACCTGGTCGTGCTGGTCGACGGAAACACGGCTTCCGCGGCCGAGATCCTGGCCGCCGCGCTGCAGTCCCATGGCCGGGCGAAGCTCGTCGGCGCAAAGACCTACGGCAAAGGCGTCGTCCAGGAGTGGTTGCCGCTGTCCAACAACTTCGGCGGCATTCACCTGACCGTAGCCCGCTGGCTCACCCCGGACAAGGTCTGGATCCAGGGCAAGGGTCTGCAGCCGGACGTGCCGATCGACTCGACCAACGCCCGAGCCGGGACCGATCCGGTCCTGGACGCCGGCCTGCAGCAGCTGGGCTTCCCGCCCGAGTCGGGAACGTCCGCCAGCCCGGGACCATCTACAAGCCCGAGCCCGGGTACATCACCGGTTTCGGGGGCGTCGGGGAGCCCGAGCCAGGCGGCCGGCCCGAGCTGAGCGGGCTCCGGGGCCTTGCGCGTGCGCGGCACCTCCCGGAACGGGTCGGTTGCGCTTCTAGTGCTTTGTCCGATACGATGACTCCGAACGAAAGGAGGTGATGTGCAGTGTCAGATTTGCCGACGCGCTGCACCACCTCGTCAGGAGCCGGGCTCTAGAGACCGGCCACCGGCGGGTGGTGTCATAACGCAAACCGAATGCCGGTCCTTCGGGGCCGGCATTCGTGCGTCTCCGGCATGCGCGAGCGCGTTCGCGCGAGAGCCGACGACGGCTGCCGATTCCGGACAACCACCGGCCTCCGCCGGCTCGAGCCTACTCCACCGTTGAGGCGCCTTCGTCCGATCGTTCGACGCGCCGTCGAGCTTCCCGTCCGCTAACCTCGTCGCAGCCAACCCGCACCAGCCTGGGAGCCTAGCATGGGCGAAGAGAAGACCGTCGCCCAAAACCGAAGAGCCCGCCACGAGTACTCGATCGAGGACTCGTTCGAGGCCGGCATCGTCCTGACCGGGACCGAGATCAAGTCGATCCGCGCCGGCAAGGTGAGCCTGGCCGAGGCCTACGCGCGCATCGACAAGGACGAGGCGTGGCTGATCGGCGCGAACATCTCGCCCTGGGACACCGGCAACCGCTACAACCACGAGCCCAAGCGGCCGCGCAAGCTGCTGCTCCACCGGGACCAGATCCTGGCCCTGCTGCTGCGGACCAAGGCGAAGGGCCTCACGCTCGTGCCGCTCAAGATGTACATCACCGAACGCGGTCGAGCCAAGCTGGAGATCGGCCTGGGACGGGGCAAGCAGCTCCACGACCGCCGCCGCGACATCGCCGACCGCGACTCCCGCCGGGAAGTGGAGCGGGCGATGGCGGACGCGGATCGGGGTCGCGGCCGCTGACGCCGCGGGCCCTGCGTCGGGGGAAGTCCGCGGCGAGCCGGAGGGCCGGGCGGATTGGCGATCTCTCGCCCGTCGTCGCCCCTCGGGAACGAATCGCGCCTGCCGCCGCGTCAGTATTCTCGAGATGGTCAACCGTCACGATCTCGTCATCGCAGCCAAAGCCGGAGACGGCGACGCATTCATGGACCTGGTCCAGCTCGAGACGCCGGACGCGTTTCGGCTTAGCCTGAACATCCTGCGTCACCCCTCCGACGCCGAGGACGCGCTCCAGGAAGCCTTCGTGCGAGCCTGGCGCGAGCTACCCGGACTGCGGGACGCGGAGCGCTGGTCGGCCTGGTTCAGACGCATTGCCGTCAACGCCGCGATCGACGCCGGCCGGCGCAAGAAGGCTATGCGGATCGTGCCACTAGCCTTCCATGAGCCGCCGCCCACGGCCGATAGCTCGATCGGCCTGGCGGAACGCGACGAGATCGACCAGGCGATGTGCCATCTCGACGCCAACGATCGAGCGCTGCTGGCGCTCCGCTTCGGTCACGATCTCGAGCTGCCCGACGTGGCAGCCGCGCTCGGCATCCCGCTCGGGACCGCCAAGTCGCGTCTGCACCGTGCCCTGGGTCGCATGCGCAAAGAACTGGAGAGCGTCGATGAGCTCCGAGGACATCGAGAATCGACTTCGGCAGAGACTGGGTGCCGGGTCGAGCCGGCCCCTACCGAACCCGGGTTTTGAGGACCGGGTCCGCCGATCGCTGACCCCGCGCGGTGCCGGCAGTCGGCGCTGGTCTCGCGCCCTGCAGGGCGTGGTCGGGCTCGCGGCGGTGCTGGCGCTGGCTGCCGTGGCCGTGCCGTGGGCGACAGGCCCGCGTGCCGGCGTAGGTCCGGGCGGTTCCGGCGACGACGTCGCGAGTCCCTCGGCGACTCCCCGGCCGACGCTCGCTCCCACCGCGTCACCCACCCCGGTCCCGGTCGCCCACGCCCAGAAGTGGTTCCTGTCCTTCGACTACCCGGCGAACTGGACCGTCATGGACCGCGATATCGCAGCCGCGACCGAAGGGCTCAGCACGGGCTCTGCCGCCCAGGGGAATCCTGCCGTCTTCGGCTTCGTCGGCAACAGTGGCGCCAGCGAGGAATGCCTGCCCAACCCGCCCTCGAACGCCAACGCCTGCACCACGAACTGGTCGCTCGGGGCCGGAACGATTGCCATGCGGTTCGAGGTCTCTCCGCGAATGACCGGGCCCCGACCCTCGTATGTCTGGACCGGCCGGGAGGCGGTCGACGGACCGGAGATCCCAGGAGCCGAGGCCCTGATGATCGATGGACTCCCGGCGCGCTTCGCGAAGAGCACGACCGACGCCGTTCCATACAGCAGCGAGACCGTGCCAGGGGCAACCGAGGTGCTGTGGTGGGGGCTGACCAGCCAGCAGCAGTTCGGGTTCGGCTACAGCATCGTCGCCGGCATCCGGGGACCCAATGTGGCGGCTCTCGAGGCGCAAGCGAAGGCTCTCGTCGCCGGCATCCACTACGTCCCCGAGACCGTCATGCTGCCGACCGATCCGGCCGCCTTCGACCAGGCCCGCCAGGCCGCGCTCGAGACGGACCTTACGGAGCAGAAGAAGCTCTTGGCCTCGAACAAGGACTACAGCCATGCCTGGGACTGCTTCCCGACGGTCGTCGGGGCGAGCCGCAAGGGGACCATCACCGATACGCCGAGTACAGGTCCGCTCACCAAACCTCTATCGGTAACGTGCACCGTCGAGTCCATGGTTCCGACTGTCATGCAGGGCTGGATCCTCACGCTGTCGCAATCCTGGGATGCCGGCCCCGGCTATCCCGCCGGCAAGGCGTACGAGGTCGAAGAGATGGACGGTCAAGGCCTGCTCTGGGAGTGGGGCTGGAGCGGGACCAACGCTTCGTCGGCGTACCCGCACCAGGGACGGTCCAACTACCCGGGCTGAGCGCAGATGTAGCCCGGCCGTCCACGGCCGGTAGGAGATCGGCCGCCCTCAGACACCCAGCCCCGTCGCCCAGACCACGCGATTCGGCAGCGTCGTCAGTCGCACCGGCGCGGACTTTACAGCCGGTGGGGCGTTTCGTGTGGTAAAAGGAACGGGATGACCACCTCCGTCGAGCCGTTCGAGGCCAGCGGCGAGAACACCGCAGCGCTCGAAGCAGCGCCTACGGTGGCGGCTGTGTGGGTCGCTCCGGAAGCGGAACTGGTGGACAGCGGCCTTTCGACGCGGCGCTGGCGGTGGTTCTCGCCTGGGCTGCCGCGGATCCAGACCGAACCGGAAGCCCGTCGCCATTTCGGCCTCGTCGGTTTCGTAGTTGCGTTCGTCGTCGGCGCCGTCGCGGCACTGTTCCTTCTCTCGGCGGTCGCCTTCGCCTTCTCGCGCTCGTACAGCAACCGCGTTCTGCCGGGCGTGCACGTCGGCTCGGTCGATCTGTCGGGCCTCACGCGCGATGAGGCGATCACCAGGCTGCAGACCAGCTTCGCCTACCTGAGCCAGGGCGAGGTGACGGTTACGACCCCGGTTGGAGACGCGACCGTCACCTACCAGCAAGCCGGTCGTGGACCTGACGTGGAGGCTATGGCCGACGCCGCCATGGCCGTCGGCCACTCCGGGAACGACATCGCCGACACCATCAGCCTGGTTCACTTCGCCGGGTACAGCCAGGACATCCCGGTGGCGATTCAGATCGATCCCACCGCGCTGGCCACCCGCATCCGCGAACTGGCGGCCGGGAGCACGGTCGCGCCGCGGAACGCCCAGGCCACCGTCAGCGGCGGCGTGTTCGGCATCACCCCCGCCGCTGATGGCAAGGGCCTCGACGAAACCGCGATCCAGGCTGAAATCCTCGATCAGCTGACCCAGCCCGGCGCAGCGGCGGATCTTCGAGTCGACGGCGCCTTCGTTGCGGCCGCCCCGCAGGTCAGCGACGAGGACGCCCAGAACGCGATCTTCGAAGCCGAGAAGATGATCGAGGACGTCAACGTGACGTGGTCAACGCCGCCTCCCTCGGCGCCGGCAACCTGGACTCCCCAGACGTGGACCATCGACGCCTCTCAGATCCGAGATTGGATCGTCTTCGGAACGCGACAGGACGGGACGTATGGGCCGGCCGTCGATCCAGCCAAGGTGCAGGCGTATCTTTCGAACGTCACCGCGAGTGACCGCGTGGCCCCGGTCGAGCCGGGGGTCGTGTGGGACGCATCCGGAAAGCCCGTCGATCTGACCGCCGGCAAGGATGGCTTGGGTGTCGACGCTGCCGGGACCACGTCTGAAGTCTCGGCCTACCTGGATGCGCTCGCGAGCGGCGGCAGCATCGGTCCGAGCGTCGAGGCCGTCACCGCCCCGGTCCACCCGCAGATCACCAGCATCGACGACGTTGCCGGCATGGTGGACGTCGGCCAATGGACGACCACGTTCTACCCGGACATTAGCAACGGCATGGGCAAGAACATCCGCCAGCCGGCTGCTAACCTCAACGGCCAGGTCATCAATCCAGGCCAGGAGTTCAGCTTCCTCGGCGGCGTGGGGCCGATCGATCCGGCGCACGGCTTCGCGATGGGCGGCGTAATCAAGGGCGGCAAGAGCGACCATACCGGCGCCATGGGAGGCGGCATCTGCTCCGCCTCGA
>PMNU01000122.1 GCA_003165675.1 Chloroflexota bacterium | reverse complement strand
TCGCGCTCGCCGTGAGCACGGTCACGGGCGAACTGATCGAGGTGCTGTACGGGGCTGTGCTGCTGACGGCGTTGGTGCTGATTCGCCAGGAGCTGGTGCTCCGCGAGAACAGCCGCCTGCTGACGGAACAAGCACGGCGGGAGTCGGAGGAACGATTCAGGACGTTGACCGCGAACAGCTCCGATGCCGTCGTCCTCATAGATCGTGACGGTGTTGTGACCGATGCCACGCCGGCAGCCGGGCGCATCCTTGGCGTCGATAGTTCAAAGTTGGTGGGCCGTCCGATCTCGCGGCTTGTTCACGCTGACGACTCAGAGCGAATCGGGGCCTTCATCGCGGATGTGGCGGCCGGGCGATCCGTCGCCCAGCCAATCGAGTGGCGTCTTTGGGATGCCACCGGAGTCTGGCGTCAGGTCGAGACGATCGCCGCCAATCGCCTGGACGACCCCTCGGTCGGGCAGATCGTACTTACCACGCACGACGTCAGGGAACGCAAGACGCTCGAGCGCCAGCTCACCCAGTTCACCCTGCACGACCTCCTGACAGACCTCCCAAACCGCACCTTGTTCCACGACCGGGTGGGGCAGGCGCTTGCGAGCGCGACAGGCGCCCAACTGGACACGACCGTCCTCTCCGTGGGCCTGGACGGATTCAAGCTCGTCAACCAGAATCTGGGGCACGACGTGGGCGACCAGGTTCTCCAGGAGGTCGCGCGTCGCCTCCGAGCCTCGGTCCGGGTCGCCGACACCTGTGCCCGCCTCGGCGGGGACGAGTTCGGGGTCCTGCTGGACGATCATTCGACGCCAGAGGTTGCGCTGGCTGCGGCCGACCGTATCCTCGCTGCCGTCCGAGAGCCGATGGACGTCTCCGGCAACCTCATCGATCTGACCGCGAGCATGGGCGTTTCGACGACCGCGCCGAGCGAGGCCGATGCGGGCAGCCTGCTTCGAATGGCGGAAGTGGCCAGGTCGGTCGCCCAGAACAACGGTGGCGATCGAGTCGTCGTCTTCGAACCGGCCATGCAGGAAGCTGTCCAGATCCGGTTCGAGCTCGAAGCGGACCTGCGCCGAGCCATCGACCAGTCCGAGTTCGTGCTCAACTACCAGCCGATCGTGGACCTTCGCACCGGCGAGCTCGTCGGCGCCGAGGCCCTGATCCGGTGGGACCACCCGACCCACGGAAGAATCGCTCCCAGCGTCTTCATTCCCCTTGCCGAGCAGACGGGGCGGATCGATGAGATCGGCACCTGGGTCCTTCGAACGGCATGTGCCGAAGCCGCCCGATGGGCACAGCTATCCCACGGCGGTGTACCCCGCGTGTCGATCAACGTCTCAGCGCACCAGTTCGCCGACCCACGGTTCGTCTGGAACCTTCAGGCGGCCATGGCTCACGCCGCGGCCGACCCCAGCTGGGTCACCATCGAGCTCACAGAGAGCCTGATGATGCAGAACAGCTCAGCCTTCCTCGAACAGCTACACGCCATCCGAGGCCTGGGCGTTCACATTGCGATCGACGACTTCGGGACCGGCTACTCGTCGCTGGCCTATCTGGAGCGCTTCCCCGTGACTCACCTGAAGATCGACAGGTCGTTCGTGACTCCGCTGGACGACCCCCGTCGGCGGGACGGTGTGGTCCATGCGATCGTCGAGATTGGACGCGCGCTCGGCCTGACGACCGTAGCCGAGGGGATCGAGACGCCGACCGAGCTCCGGCGGCTGCGCGACCTTGGTTGCGTGCTCGGCCAGGGCTACCTCTTCGCGCGACCCCTCGAGCGGGACGCGATGGCCGACCTGGTTTCGCGGAAGGTCGGACCAGTCTTCGCCCGCGAGGTCGCGATGGCGGACAAGAAGGAAGCCGCTCGGACGCGGGGCTCCGGCCTCGCCCGGGTCCGGTCGGGCGCGTGGCCCAAGGCGGAGGTCCGTCCCTGAGTCGAACCCTCAGGATGCGCCCCTCACCGAACCGATCATCGGTGGNNGGCTCGATGAACACGGCGCGTGAAACCGGCATCGCGATCACTCTCCAGGATGGCCGTGTCCGCGCGGTCGGCGGCGTAAACGGCAGCGACCCGGGGCCGCTCACCTCAGCGGAGCTTTACCAACCGTAGCGTTCACGGCGCCTCTTCGGGTGCTCGACGGCCAGGTAGTGATGAGGGGACACGTCCTGGCCCCGTCCGATCTCGGCCGTCTGCAACGGCACACATGCCGGTCGGCTCCCCATACGCATTGGCGGCCGGTCCATTCTCGTCCGGATGGCCCTGTTGTGCTGACTCACCCGAAACCTACTCTGGCGGCCACTGTCGTGCTTCATGTGGGCCACGCCACTGCACCGGCCTGCGGGGCACGGCCTCCGTTTGGAGGGCTCGATGACCACCGGATACGCGACGGCGCTGCCGCACCCGGAGGACCAGGACCTGATCGACCGGATCATCGCCGATCAGGCCGGCCGCCCCGGCGCGCTGCTCGGCATCCTCGAGAAGCTGCAGGACCGCAACCCTCACAAGTACCTCCCGATGGAGACGCTCGAGTACGTGGCTGCGCGCACGGGCATCCCTCAGTCGCAGGTCTACGGCGTGGCGACGTTCTACGCGCTATTCAACCTCGAGCCGCAGGGCGCACACACCGTGGCCATCTGCCGCGGCACCGCCTGCCATACCCGCGGCTCGCGGGCGTTGCTCGAGCGCGTAAAGCTCCAGCTCGGCCTGCGGGAGGCCAGCGACGGCGCCGACAAGCTCACGCTGACGACGCCGGACCGGCGCTTCACGATCCGCACCGTCGCCTGCTTCGGCCAGTGCGCGCTCGCCCCGGTGGTGGAGATTGACCACGCGATCCGCGGGCACGTCACGGAGCAGGCGCTGATGCGCGAGGTCGACGCGCTGCGCAAGGAGCGCGCGCGATGATGATCCAGGACTTCGCCGCGTTCTCCGCCGTGCGCGAGGCCGGTCTCGCGAAGCTGCTCCCCAGCAAGCCGCGCATCGCCGTCGGTATGGGCACCTGCGGTTCCGGCAACGGCGCCGAGGCCGTCTACAGCGCCTTCGCGTCCGAGATCGACGCCCGCGGCCTCGCTGTGCAGCTGGTGCCGGTCGGCTGTTTCGGCTTCTGCGCCGAGGAGCCGCTCGTCAATGTGTGGGTGCCCGGCCGACCGCTGCTGATGCTGCACCGCGTGCAGCCGAACCACGTGGACGACATCCTGAACGGCCTCGGCCCCGGATACCTGCCGCCGGCCGAGATCGTGCTGTGCAAGATCGAGGATTGGGACCATCTCACCGGCCATGTGAAGTACGGCACCGGATACCAGGACGTGCCGAACTGGAACGAGATCCCGTTCTTCAATGGGCAGGTCAAGATCGTCCTGCGCAACTGCGGGCTGATCAACCCCGACGACATCGAGGAGTACATCGCCGTCGGCGGATACCAGGCCTTGTACAAGGTCCTGATCGACCAGAACCCCGTCGGGGTCATCGAGCAGATCAAGGCCGCCAAACTGCGCGGTCGCGGCGGCGCGGGGTATCTGACTGGGAACAAGTGGGAGTTCCTGCAGAAGGCAGCCGGGCCCGAGAAGTACCTCATATGCAATGCAGATGAGGGCGACCCGGGCGCGTACATGAACCGGAACGAGATCGAGTCGGACCCCCACTCCCTCCTCGAGGGCATGATTATCGCGGGCTACGTCACCGGAGCGAACAAGGGCATCGTTTATGTGCGCGCCGAGTACCCTCTCGCCGTGCTGCGCCTCGAACGCGCCCTCGAGCAGGCGCGGGCCTATGGACTCCTGGGCCACAATGTCCTTGGGCGCGGCTTCGATTTCGACATCGAGACGGTGGAGGGCGCCGGCGCCTTCGTGTGCGGCGAGGANNTCGAGACCTGGTACAACGTCGCACCAATCGTCTCCAAGGGGCCGGCCTGGTTCACCGAGACCGGCAGCACCAAGAGCGCGGGCACAAAGGTGTTCTCGCTGGTGGGCAAGGTGCACAGCACCGGCCTGGTCGAGATGCCGCTCGGCACGCCGCTTGCCAGGTTCATTTACGACATCGGTGAGGGCGGCACCAACGGCCGCGACATCAAGTCGGTCCAGACGGGCGGCCCCTCGGGCGGCTGCATCCCGGTGGAGATGTTCGACACGCCAGTCGACTACGAGACGCTCGCGCAGATCGGCTCGATCATGGGCTCGGGCGGCATGGTCGTGATGGACGAAGACAACTGCATGGTGGACGTCGCCCGCTACTTCATCGAGTTCACACACTCGGAGAGCTGCGGCAAGTGCGTCCCGTGCCGGGTGGGCCTCGACAAGGCGCTGCGCATGCTCAACGGCTTCACGCTCGGCACCGCCACACATGAGGATATCGAGGCGCTCGACGAGCTATGCCGCATGGTCCGAGACACCTCGCTGTGCGGCCTCGGCCAGAGCGCGCCCAACCCCGTTCTCACCAGTCTGCGCCATTTCCGGCAGGAGTTTGAAGACCACATCCTGGCGAAGCGCTGCCGCGCCGGCGTGTGCGAAGACCTGGCTCTCTCGCCGTGCGAGAACTCCTGCCCGTTGCACATGAACATCCCGCGCTTCCTGCAGCTGTACAAGGAGGAGCGGGCCGAGGACGCGTTCCTTTCGGTGATCCTCGACAACCCGCTGCCGGCCTCGACGGGGCGCGTGTGCCAGCACCCCTGCGACAATCGCTGCCGCCGCGCCGCGCTGGACGAGCCCGTGAACATGCGCGACGTGCACCGCCTGATTGCCGACGAGGTGCTGCTCACTGACAAGTTCGATGCCATGGTCAGCCGCGTGCTCGAGCACAGGCTCGAGCCGACTGGGCGCGAGGTCGCGGTCGTCGGCGCCGGCCCTACGGGGCTCACTTGCGCCTATTACCTGGCGCTCTTCGGCCACTCGGTCACGATCTACGAGTCGCGGCCGGAGGCCGGTGGCATGCTGCGCTATGCGCTGCCGGAGTACCGCCTGCCGAAGAAGGTCCTCGACAAGGAGATCGAGCTGATCGAGCGGCTGGGCGTGAAGTTCCAGTTCAATGTGAGCGTCGGCGAGGACCTCGGACTCGGCGAACTCGCCAACCAGCACGACGCTGTGTTTCTCTCGATCGGAACCTGGAAGGAAGGCTGGGTATATCTGGCCGGCACGGAGCTGACGGGTGTGATGCCGGCGCTGCCCTTCCTCGAAGGCGTCGCGCGCGACGAGAAGATGCCCATCGGCGAGAAGGTCGTTGTGATCGGAGGCGGCAACGCCGCTATCGACTCCGCGCGCACGGCGCGCCGACTTGGCGCGGACGTGACGATCGTCTACCGCCGCGAGCGGAAGGACATGCCGGCGATTCCGGAGGAGATCGAGGCGGCCGAGCACGAGGGCGCAAAGCTCCTTTATCTCGCCGCTCCGCACCGCATCCTGGGCGACAAGAACGGCCAGGTGCGCGCGATCGAGGCAGTCAGGACGAAGCTCGGCGAGTTCGACACCTCGGGACGCCGCCGACCGGTCCCAACGGACGAGGTGATCCGCATTGAGTGCGACAGCGTGATCCTCGCCGTGGGCGAGAAGGTCGATCCCGACTTCAGCAAGGCCTCGGGCCTGAAGGTCAAGGAGGACGGCACCATCGAGGTCGACCGCTACTCGCTTGAGACCAGCCGTGAGGGGTTCTACGCCGGCGGCGACCTCATCACCGGGGCCTCGAACGTGTCGAACGCAATGGGCATCGGTAAGAAAGCCGCCCGCAACATCGACAAGCGGTTGATGGAGCGGGAGCGCTTCCCGAGCCTGATCCCCGACTTCGTGTACGAGATGGTCCCGCCCGAGACGCCGAGCGAGTTCGCCCGCCACGTGCCCGGCGAGATTCCCGCCGCAGAGCGGGTGCGGTCGTACGCCGAGGTATCGCTCGGCCTCTCGGCCGTGGCGGCGATCGAAGAGACGTCCCGTTGCCTGCGCTGCGACATCCGCAGCGTCGAGAGATAGGGAGCATCGCCTTGACCGAGAAGGTGAAGATCCGCATCGACGGCGAGGTGATCGCGGCATCCGCCGGCCAGACGATCCTCGAGGTCGCGCGAGCCAACAACAAGTACATACCGGCCCTCTGCTACATGGAGGGCCTAAGCGCGGTTGGCGCGTGCCGGCTGTGCATGGTCGAGGTCTCCGGCGTCGGGCGCCTGCTGCCCGCCTGTACCACCCCCGTGCAGGAGGGCCTGGCCGTCGCCACCAGCTCGCCGCAGCTTCAGTCCTATCGGAAGATCACGCTCGAGCTGTTGCTCGTCGAGCGCAACCACGTCTGTGCCGTGTGCGTCTCCTCGGGCCACTGCGAGCTGCAGGCGCTGGCGCAGGACCACGGCGTCACGCACGTTCGCTACCCGTACAACTACCCGAGGCTCACGGTCGACACCACCCACCCGCGTTACGTGCTCGACCACAACCGCTGCGTGCTGTGCTCGCGCTGCGTGCGCACGTGCGCCGAGATCGAGGGCGCGCACGTGTGGGACATTGCCGGCCGTGGCATCCGCTCGCGGCTCGTCTCCGAGTTGCAGCGGCCATGGGGCGAGGCCACGACCTGCACCAGCTGTGGCAAGTGCGTGCAGGCCTGCCCGACGGGCGCGATGGCGGAGAAGGGATGGGGCGTCGAGGAGATGACGAAGAAGCGGGCCGCCGTGAGCCGCCTGACCTCGATGCGCGAGGGCCAGTGATGGACAAGCTCAAGATCGGCACCTGCTGGCTCGACGGTTGCTCGGGCTGCCATATGTCGCTGCTGGACATCGACGAGGGGATCGTCGCCGTGCTCAACAAGGCTGACATCGTATTCGGCCCGCTCGTCGACGCGCAGGAATGGCCCGATGGCGTGGACGTGGCCTTGATCGAGGGCGCGGTCAGCAACCAGGACGACCTCAAGCTCGCGCAGACGGCGCGGGCACACAGCAAGGTCGTGGTGGCGCTCGGCGACTGCGCGGTGACGGGCAATGTGCCGTCGCTGCGCAACGGCATTCCCGTCCGCAAGCTGCTCGAGCGCGTCTACGTCGAGGGTGCGACCGTGCGACCGGGCGTGCCGACGGACGGCGTGCCCACGCTGCTCAAGCAGGCGGAGCCGCTGCATTCGGCAATCGAGGTCGACGTCTACGTCCCGGGCTGCCCTCCCAAGCCCAACTCGATCTTGCTCGTGTTGAATGAGCTGCTCGAGGGCCGCGAGCCGGACGTCGGCTCCAAGCTGCGGTTCGGGTAGGGCAGCGAATGGCAACCAGGAGAGTGACGTCGGAGACGCGGGGTCAGGGGCCCGTCGCTGATGCGCCCGCAGCGCAGCCGGCGCAGGCCAGGAGACCAGCTATGAAGAAGATCATGATCGACCACGTGACGCGCATCGAGGGTCACGCCAGGATCACGATCAAGCTCGATGACGCGGGGCAGGTGACTGACGCGCAGTTCCACGTGACGCAGATTCGCGGGTTCGAGAAGTTCGTCGAGGGACGGCCCTATTACGAGATGCCGTCGATCACATCGCGCATCTGCGGCATCTGCCCGGTGAGCCACGAGCTCGCCTCGTCAAAGGCATGCGACGCGATCATGGCCGTGCGCATCCCGGACGCCGCGGTGAAGCTGCGAGAGCTCCTCCACTGCGCTCAGTTCGTGCAGTCGCATGCGCTGTCCTTCTTCCATCTCTCAGCTCCCGACCTGTTGCTCGGCATGGACTCCGATCCGGTGAAACGGAACATCGTGGGGCTGCTCGAGGAACACCCCGATGCCCTGCGCGACGGGATTGCGCTGCGCAAGTTCGGCCAGCAGGTGATCGAACGGCTCGCCAAGGAGCGCATCCACCCCTCGTGGGTCGTGCCCGGCGGCGTCAACGTCCCGCTCGATCCGCAGGCGCGAGAGAAGACGCTCGCCGAATGGCCGGTTGCCATGGCGATCGTGAAGCGCACACTCGCGCTCTGGAAGAGGACGCTCGACGGTTTCCCGAACGAGATCGAGTCGTTCTCGAACTTCCCCACGATGTACTGCGGCCTCGTCGGGCCGGACGGCTCGCTGAGGCTCTACGACGGCAACCTGCGCTTCGTCGACCCTGACGGCGCGATCGTCGCCGACCAGGTGAAGCCCGACGACTACGCGACCTACATCGGCGAGGCGTCGCTGCCGGACTCATACCTGAAAGCGCCGTACTACAAGCCCGTCGGATACCCCGACGGCATGTACCGCGTGGGGCCGCTGGCGCGCCTTAACGTTGCCGATCGCTGCGGCACGCCGGAGGCCGACGCAGAGCTCGAGGAGTACCGCGGGCGTCTGGGCCGCATCGTCCAGAGCGGCTTCCACTACCACTACGCGCGACTCATCGAGGCCATGTACGCCCTGGAGCGCATGCAGGAGCTGCTGGACGACCCGGCCATTCTCGGGACCAAGGTCCGCGCCCACGCGGACGTCAACAACCTCGATGGCACCGGCGTCATCGAGGCCCCGCGCGGCACGCTCATCCACCACTACAAGGTGGACGACAACGGCGCCATCACCTGGGCCAACCTGATCGTTGCCACCGGCCACAACAACCTCGCCATCAGCCGCGGCATCCTGCAGGTGGCCAAGCGGTTCGTCGACGGCAACCGTATCCAGGAAGGCGCCCTCAACCGCGTCTCCGCCGTGATCCGTGCCTATGACCCGTGCCTCAGCTGCTCAAGTCACGCCCTGGGCATCGTCCCGATGGTTCTGGAGCTGCGAGGGCCGGACGGTCAGTTGCTGGACGAGGTTGGATAGGGACCAGCCTCGGTCCATCCTTCGACACCCAATCGGCCATCGGCGAACCCTCGCCTTGACGCCTGACGCGCATCGCCGTGTTGGGCCCTCGGGCGGGCGCATTACGGCAGGCGGCCTCCCTAGGGCCGGGCGGCGTACCGGTCCGACCTGCCGGGGTGCGACGACCTCCATGCTCCGCGATCGTGCCATGGTGCCCGAGAGGGCTCGACGTCAATTGGACGCCGCAGCCCCACCGATATTCTCGGTGATGACCGCCGCGGCATCTCGAATCCTTCCAGTCAACTCCGGAACGCGGCTGGGCAGGATCCGGTTGCCGGGCGCCCTGACTTCGAGGGCCGCAACTACGGAACCGCGGTGGTCGAACACGGGCACGGCAACCGCGTTCACGGTGGGCTCATGCTCGCCGAAGGCGGTCGCGAAACCACGCTTGCGGACCCTTGCGAACTCCTCGAACAGGAGGTCCACGCGGACTATGGTGCGCGGGGTATAGGGCATGAAGCCAACCCTCGAAAGGCGTATGACCTCGCGCTCAGGTCGGTTCGAAAGGAGAACCTTTCCCGGCGCCGTGGCATGCAGCGGCAGGTACCTCACGCCCCGGTCATGACCCTTGCCGGATGCATCGGACGAGGCGATGGTGACGACTCTGTCGCCTTCGAGCACTCCGAGCGTGGTCGTCTCCTTCACTGACAGTGCCACGTCCCTGAGTTGCGCCATTGCGGCCGACCGAAGGTCGAGCGTCCTCTCGGCCTGGCCGCCGAGACGGACGAGCGCAAGGCCAAGGCTGTACTTGCCCGAGTCTTCGTCCTGCTGCACGAGGCCGCGCTTTTGGAGGGTGGCGAGCAGGCGTGACGCAGTCGACTTGTGAAGTCCGAGGCTCCGGGCGAGCTCGGTGACGCCGGCCTCCCCATCCCATTCCCCCAGGGCAATCAGGAGTGAGGCGGCACGATCGACAGACCGCACTGCGTTCGCATCAAGCACCGCACCGGCCACCGCCGCTGACGTGGTACCGGGGGCCTGTTGAGAGGTCAGGGTCGCGTCCATAGCAAGGGAGCCTCGCAACTCCGGTGTCGGGCGGCACACCCACCCGTCCTCGCAAAGTAGGCATTGGCGGTCTGCCCTGTGAGGATGAAAACCCTGGCCCTTACGGTGTTGCGGGCCCGCTTCACTGAGGTGGAGTGAACGGAGTTTGCCCCGGCGTCAGTGGCTGGGCTCGTCGCTCTTGTCGACTATCTCCGCCTTCGCGGCCTCGCGCTGAATCGTGTCGATCGAGTCGAGGCACGACTGCTTTCGCTCCATCATCTGGGAGGCAGCCATGATCTCGTTGTTGTTGCCAACGGCCCTCCACCAGAACTTGCCGGACTCGTTGCGAAGGATCACGAATCTCATCCGAGTGCTCCTAACCTGTACTTGAAGGCTGGGCTGTGGGTAATGTCGCACCGCCCGAAGGATGGAAGTTGGCAGTCGGTCATCCGCGGTGCTACGAGCGCCCGAACGCCGCTCTCACACGCGGCGTCGCCAGATACACCAGCACGACGCAGGCGAGGGCGATCGTGAGGATGTGGCGACCGAAGTCGCTCCGGCCGAGCTGGAGCACCGCCAGCAAGAGAGCTATGACTTCGAGACCGACGCCCAGAGCCCAGGCCCAGGGACGTAGTCTCCAGGCGCCGTAGGCGAACACGACCTCGGTGACCCCGACCACGAGCATGACGAGCGCGATGAACCGCTCGGCATGAACGCTCGGCAGCCAGACGAGAGCCTCTGAAGCATTCCACCAGGCTCCTGCCCCAATGAGGGCGAACGCCCCGAGGACCGCTGCGGCAATCGCCAGCACGGCGACACCGAATGGACGTTGCTGCATCTCCAAGACCTCTCCGTGTGGCGATCGTCCGACCGGGCCGGGCGGTTACGCGCCGGTTCGCATGGCGGCAGTCGCGTCGCTCGTCACCTCGGGAGAAGCGAGCGGCTGCGGGAATAGCCCGAAGGACGCCGGGTATCCGTAGTACGGGTACAGATTGAAGAAGTAGTGCAGATCGGACGGGACGAGGTCTGGGTCATAGCGAGGTGCGCCGGCCACGTGCTCGCGGGTGTGGCTGATGTAGACCTCGTCGGGAGTCATCCGTGTGATCGCGTCGATGGGGATAAACGACTTGCTCTCGCCGAAGCCCAGGAAACCACCGGTGGCGACCTCCATGAAGCGGACCTTCCGTTCGATATCGTCGACCAGGAGGTCTTCGATCCTGCCAAGGTCCCGGCCGTCTTTGTCCTTGACCATCCGCCCCCTGATGTCCTGGTCGGAGCTCGAGATCGTTCGGTCCGTGTCGCGCAGGCTGCTCAGGGTGGGCACACTCGTCACGTGGTCGAGGTGGGTCATTGTCTTTTCGGCAGTCATAAGGGCTCCTCCTGAACATACTGCGGCGGTCGGACCGCTGTTGCCGGCCCGCTTCTAATCGGCCTCGAGGGCGGCGTTGATCTCTTTGGTGGCCTCGTCGGATAGGGAAGTCTTGAGGACCTCGCCACCAAGGGGGGCCAGGGCGGCGAGAGCCTTGTCCTCGGTCCATTTCTTGACGAAGAGGACGAGCGCGGCCGTGCCCGGCTTCAGGACGCCCTGGGCCCGCTCGCGGAAGTCGTCCTTGATGCCCCAGCCTGTCATGGTGCCCATGACGGCGCCCATGATGCCGCCGATGATCAGTCCGCCGACGGGGATCAGGAAGAGAATCCCGAACAGCAGGCCGAAGAAGCCGCCCATCATGGCGCCCGAACTGGTGGCCCCTGTCCTGGTCACCATCTTGGCCTTGCCCTCGGCGTCCTTCGCTACAACGGCGGATCCTGCGACCTGCATTATCAGGTCGTGCTGGAGCTGAACCACGACCTCGTAGGCCTTCTCTGCGGTGGCCTCATCCGGGTAGCCGATGACTACGAGATCGACGCCGTCTGTCACTGGGGTTCTCCATCTGCTTCTCGCCGCGCCTGCGGATACGCGGCCTGGCGAAGTCATGCTGTCGTCGGCGGGTCAGGGCCGCCGGACGGCGTCCTGGACGTCACCCAAGCCCTGCTGGATGCTGCCCTGGACCTGTGCGGCCTTGCCTTTGGCCTCCTGGTGCCTGTTGCCGCGCAGCTTGCCGACCCATTCCTCGACCTGGCCCTTCGCCTTGTTGGAGGCGCCTTTGGTGTGCAGATCGGTCATCTCGGTACTCCTCAAGGCGTGCTTGCCTACCGCAGTCGTGGATTCCACGCCCTTCCTTAAGTGTGGGCTGCATCTGACCCCGGCTGCGAGGATGAGAACCCTGCCGCCCGTTGAAGTCGAGCCACAACATGACGCGTGGGCCGAGAGGGCCTGGAACTGGCGATTCCAACCTGCCGGCCAGGTCGTTGCCGGGGTAGATTGCCAATGCCCTGGTCGCGGACCCGGACGCTGAGTACGCTCCCCATCTTCCGGAGAGAGCGGACCGCCCGGTGCGGCGCGGGCAATCAGCCCACCCACCGGATCTGTGGCTCCTTCCGAGGTGCGGGCGCCGTCTCGGTCTTCGGATGGCCAACGATGATCGGCGCAACTGGCACCGAGATCGCGGGGAGGCCGAGCGCGTTCTTTCCCTCCGCCGTGTTCAGAAATCGCTGCGCGAAGCCGATCCAACAGGTGCCAAGTCCGACCCCATACGCGGCGAGCATCAGGTTCTCGGCAGCCAACGCGCAGTCTTCGGCGACCCAGGGTCCTTGTGCGATCCCTGAGATCAGGATCAATACCGGTGCGTGATAGAAGATCTGGAAGTTCGCATCGCTGAGCTGCGTCCGGTAACGAGCGGACTGGGGTCCATCGGGCAAGGTCGCGAGCATGTGGGACTTCGCATCCTGCGAGATCCGGTCGAGCAGGCTCTGATCACGGACCACCGTGAACGTCCAGGGTTGCCCGTTTGACGCGCTCGGCGCATGGACGGCGGCGTCGATCAGACGCCGAATGGTCTCGTCGTCCACGGCCTGGGCCGTGAAGTCGCGCGTCGAGCGGCGGCCGTAGATCGCCTCGTTGACATCCATCGTGCTGTTTCCTCCAGTTGAGTGATCGAGGCCGCCAATAGGGTCAGGCTTCTGCACATTCCGCCGCACGCCCCGCTGCTTTGGTGGACAAGTACGGAAGGCGAGGCCGCTATTTGGTGGACAAGTCCCTTGTATAAGTTGCTTCGAACGTTCATTCTAAATCTTGCCTGAAGGGGCCGACATTCACTGTCGAACCGGACCGGGGAGCAATCTCCGAGATGGTCCCGGGAGACCGGGCCGACGACCGCAAGGCCGCCGGCAACGGACCCGGCGGCGGACCGACGATCACGAGCAATCGGGATTGCCGGTGCGCCAGTCGATGGACAGCTGGTTCCTTCGGGCGCTTTGCTGTTCCCCGATCCGAGGGCACGCTCCACGCGGTCTCCTGGTAAGCGTAGGACGGTCGACCGCATGGGTGCCCTGCCCGGCAGGGACGCGTCAGCGCTTGCCCGGGCGGGGGCTGCGACAGCCATTGACCGATCCAACCCGAGGGACAACGCCCCTCGCCGATCTACGTCTGTGGCCTGGCTGGCTTGCGGGACGCACGCTTGGATGCTGGTCGCGGTGCCGGCTTCGGCGCAGGCGGGGTCCCCGCAGCCGCGGCCTTGCCGGGCGAGCCAGGGCTGGTTCGGCGGGCGCGGCCGGTGCTATGGGCGCCGTCTTTCGCAAGCGCCCCGGCCATGCCATCCATCGCCTTCGCGGCCGCGAGCTCAGCGGCCCCCTCCGCCACCGATCGCACGGCTGATGCGGCCAATTCGGCGCTCGCGGCGCCGAGCGCCTCGGATGACGTGTATTCGTCGCGTCCCTCACTCATCTCGGTGAGTCCGAGCGCCGCGAGCTCACCGGCCAGGTGCTCCGCTCCGTGGGCGGCAATGGCGCCCTCGGTGGCCCTGCCCAGCGCTTCAACGGCCAGCACGTGCAGTTGGTGGCCCGTGCGGCCGAGAAATGCCGCGAGAGTTGGCTGCGCGATGCCCCCGAGCAGTTCCGCTGCCGCCTGTACCTGGCCGGCTATGCCGGCAAGCTCCATGCCGCGGCGAAACTCATCGCTGCTCAGCGCCGCGGCGACCTCGCCACCAGCCGCGACCTGCTCGGCGATCGAAAGGACCGCCGCGCCCTCGGCGGCGTCGCGCGCCCCTCTCCGAGCGGCAGCATCGCTGGATGCCGACAACGCGGCTGCGGCGGCCGCCTCGTCCTCGCCGCGGGTCACGTCGGCCGCGGCGGCGGCTGTCTCAATCGTGGCGGCCGCTGCCGCGCTCTCGGCGGCGGCTCTCTCCTCCGCACGGGCCTTCCGTTCGTTGCTGGCCGCAGTCTTTCCCTTGGTCTTGCGAGCAGGCATCTCGTCCTCCTGGCGGTTGCGGGCAACGGCTCGATGGTCGCGTCGGAATTGAGCACGTCGGTCTACGCCACTCTACTCCGCGGCCAGACTGCAGCCAGCCCTGCCACGAAAGAAGGCCGTTCCGATGCGGTTCAGGGTGCCGGATCGCGACCTCAACTGCCAACCACCGCCCAAGACGAGGGCGGTTCGTGGCCGTGGTTCCAAGCGACCTTCGCAGGCAAGACGACCTGATCGCGCGGAGGCTGAATGGGCTCAGGTGCGAGGGCCGAGACGGGCACGATGCGGCCGGCACTCATCCAGGACGCCACGGCAACCGCGTACGATGTGCCCTCATGGGGACCATCCTCTTCGATTGGGACGGCACGATCGTCGATTCGATGGAGGCGCTCTTCGAGACCACCCAAGCTACCTGTCGCCACCTGGGCCTGCCTTTCGATCGAGAGATCTTCAGGCGCACCTTCTCGCCGAACTGGCGGCTCAAGTACCGTGCCCTCGGGATTACCGAGGAGCACACCGACGAGGCGATAGCGATCTGGGCGAAGACTTTTCGCGCGGACGACACGAACCCGTTCCCGGGCGTGCGCGAGGCGCTTGAGCGGCTCTCCGCCGCCGGGCATCGGCTCGGCATCGTCACCAGTGGCGACCGGTCCGAGATCGAACCACAGCTGGCCCGGCTGGGCCTCGAGGGGCTGGCGGCGATTCGGGTCTATGGCAACGACACGGTCGCAGGCAAGCCCGACCCGCGGCCCCTGCGACTTGCGCTCGAGCTGGCCGGAGCCATTCGACCAGAGGATGCCTTGTACGTCGGCGATGCGCTCGACGACATGCGGATGGCCGCTGCAGCCGGCGTTCGAGGAATCGGGATCGTCTCCATGCTGGCCACCGCCGACGATCTTCTCGCAGCCGGCGCAGTCGAGTCGGCCGGCTCCGTCCTCGAGTGGGCTGATCGGTTCCTAGCGCGATCGACGGCCGAAGCATGACTGATGTCGTCGGTGACAGAGCGCAGTGCGTCGAAGGAAGTCACACCGGCCGCCCGGCGGCGTTTTGTTGCTTGGCGCCTCGAACCGCGAGGACGGTCGCGTTCCTTGATTACTGCACCGGGGACTTGCTGGAGACGTCGACAACGGCCCGAAAGGACTCGGCCACTGCCCGCGGCGGAGAGCTTCCGGATCAGTGGGCGGCCGTCACGGAAATCGGCTGGGCCGTCAGGTCGATCAAGGTCCGGTTGCCGAAGGGTTTGGCGAGCGTGACTTGAGCGGTCCGGAACGCGCCGACGTCCGAGCACATCGCGGGCAGCGGGTTGTTGTGCTCATAGACGATCACCACTACCGCGGCGTCCGACTCGATGGCCTCGGCGGTGTAGTCGGCTCCACAGGGCTTGTCGCCGGGGTCCGGGGCGCCGATGAAGGACACTGTAAGGGTCATGCCGCTTGAGTCCACGCTTGCCGATTCGACTGGCGGGCCGACCCACGGCTGAGTCACCGGCGGGCCCATGTACGGCGGCGCAGCGGGCTGGCCTCCCACGGCCTCCTGATCCAGCTTGACGTCCGTGTCCTTCAGGCTGAACTCCCAGGCGGGGACCTGCGCCGGTCCCCGGCTGCTCTGGAACGTCGCGGTCGTGAGTGTCGCGCCTGTGACCTGCAGCGGCGTGCAATCCGAGCAGGGCGATACTCCGGCGGCCTTCATGTCGGTGAAAGCCTGTTCGGCTGAGATGACGGGAACGGTATGCGTCGTCCCGTTCTGCCACTCAACCTGACCGTCCGGGGGTGCGTCGGATGGAAGTGGATTCGGAGCGACGAGGAGGCCCGCGTCCCACGCCATCTTGGCGTTGCCGCCGTCGATGTTCGGGCCCCAGTCGTCGCCGACCATGAGCGTGGACTCGCCGACGAGGACGAAGCCCGATCCTCCGGCGCCCGCCGACACGTCGGCGTCCCAACGGGCGAGTGCCTCAACTGCCCGACGATGGAGATCCGCCACCTGCGCGCTCGAGGCCGCGGAGGTGCACCCCGAGATACCGACGACGAGGCCAACGGCGCCCAGCAGGCCGAGCGCCGCGAGTGGACCGAATCTTCGGAAGCGTGCCATTTCCGTCTTCCCTCATGGCCCCTGCATCCCCGAGTACGGAAACACAATTCCCTCCTCGGGTTGCTGCCCTGTTACCTGTCGATGGTATCGCCGACGCGGCCGGGCGTTGCTTCCCCTGCGACCATGCTTTCCTGTGCCTGTGATCGCCAGTATGAAGGCAGTCACGATTACTCCACAGCGGCATGGAGGTCACCTGCGTGGTCGGCCCGCACGCTAGGTGATCGACTGAGGCTCAGCGAGCGGCTCCGGCATGTTGCGCAACGACCGCACCGGCGAGAGGAGCACAAAGAGGAACGGCAGGCAGGATGCGAACGCGCCGATCCAGATTGCGTTGTGGACACCCACCACCGTGGCCACCAGGCCACCGAGGATCGCGCCGATCGGTATGGTTCCCCACACGAGAAAGCGCATCGTCGCGTTCATTCGACCCTGGATGGCGGTCGGGCTGATCGCCTGGCGGTAGCTCACCTGGTTGATGTTGTAGACGACCGAGCCGAAGCTCCCTACAGCGACGGAGACGATGAGCCAGGCGACGGGCGCGTCGTGCGGCGCGAGGGGCACCAGCAGCATGGCTGGCCCGCCCAGCGCGATCGAGGCGATGATCGTACGGCCGAGCCCGGCCCGGGCGGCGATCTGGTTGGCGACGACCGCCCCGGCAAGGGCCCCCAGCGCCCCGATCCCGAAGATGACGCCCGCCGTCGCCGCGCTCAGTCCAAGTTCTCGGTACAGATAGATGGGAATGATCGCCCAGATCATGGTGCTGAACAGGTTCGACGACGAGGTAGCGCCGGCGATAGCCCGCAGGTGGGGATTGTGGAGCACGAAGCGGAGCCCCTCAGCGATCTGGCGTCGGAGCGGCTCCCGCGCCAGACCTGCTGCGCGTCGCTCCGCCTCGGGGTGTGGCTCCGGGCGCTCGATGCGTGAGACGAAGAGGGCCGAGGCTAGATAGCTGAGCGCGTCGCCAATGATCGCAAACGGCGCGCCGACGAGGCCGACGAGCGCACCGCCAAGCCCCGGTCCGACCACCTGCGCCGAGGCCTCGCTCGCCGAAAGCTTGGCGTTGCCTTCCACGAGCGCCTCACGTCCAACAAGCGAGGGCAGGTACGACTGGTAGGCGACATCGAAGAAGACGGTGGCGATCCCGGCCACAAAGCTCACCACATAGAGCTGCCAGATCGTGAGGACTCTCATACCCCAGGCGGCCGGGATCGTGCCCAACGCGACTACCCGCACGAGGTCGCCGGAGATGAGGATCGGGCGCCGCCGCATCCTGTCCACCCAGGCGCCGGCGGGGAGCGTGAACAGCAGAAAGGGCAGGAACTGGACGGCTCCCAGCAGCGCCACTTCGAAGGGCGTGGCCTGCAACAACACCGTCGCGATGTACGGGATCGCCAGCAGGCTCACCTGAGAGCCGAACTGGCTGATCGTCTCGCCGACCCAGAGGCGCCGGAAGTCGACCTGGCGCAGGAGGCCCAGGCGGTGCCCTATCGATTGGGCGGCCGATCCGCGACCGGACACGTGGACCTCCGTGTCAAGGGGCGACTCCGGCGCCAATCAGGTTATGGTCGTCCCAGCCAGCGTACCATCCCACGTCGGCGACTCGCGCGGCGTCGAGCGAAAGCAGCCGCCGAAGATGAGCTGTGCAGGCTCCAACCCTATGGAGCTGCGTCGTCCGAGGCAGGCCACGTAGATCGCGCTGGCAGCCCCGGCCCGATGACCGGGACTCTGCCGGGGACGCCAAGGTGACCGTACTCAAACCTCTGCGGCCCCAGCGTCGGCGGCAACGTCAACGTCGCGCCAGCGGCCTGTCAGCCTAGTCGCCGAGGATCCCGCCCAGACCTCCGCCCAACAGGCCTCCGAGCGGCGACGACTCGTGTCCCTCTTCCTTCTCGATCTGCTCCAGGGCAACGACGATCGCCAAAGCGAGCGCGGCTTCGAAGCCCGGTGAGACCTGGATGCCGTAGGCGTCGTGGATGGTGAAGAACTGGCGAGAGGCGACGATCACGTCTGTGCCGTCCTTCTGGATATGGAATTCGCGACCCATCCAGTTGCCGGTGACCTTCATCTGCCCGCCGTCTGTCGCGGTGATCGTGAATTTCTCACCGAACATCGACATCAGGGCTTTCTGGATCGTCGCGACGACCTTGTCACCCTGTTTGACCTCGAAGGTCGTATGGACGTGCGCGAGCGACTTGTTGATCTCGTAGAGCTCCTGCCCCGAGGTGTCCTTGAGGAGCAGCGAGCGCCGCATTGCCAGGAGCTTGCCGTCCACCTCGAACGCGTGGTTCCCGTTCGAATCGTCGATCCATAGATCGCCGGTCATCGAGATCAGCTTCTGGTTCAGCACGAACGTCTGGCCGGGAGCGTCCTGTTCAGCGGCACCAGCAGCCGGTGCAGGAGCTACGAAAGGAGGCGGCGCCGAGGCGCCGGAAGCGGGTGGCACCCGCGGTCCGACGGGGGCGCCGCAACTGACACAGAACTTGACGTCGTCAGCCAGGCCGCCGCCACACTGTGTGCAAAACATCGCCAAGGTCCACCTCTTGCTGACGAGCAATCGGACGCCTCTACAGTATGCGCGGGCGGCAACGCCGATTTGCCGCCGAGTCGCTTCCTGGCCGCATACTGCGCGCTGGCGCGTGGAGGAAAGCGCATGACGTGGTCGCGCGACCTCAAACGAATCAGCACACTGAGGGGCGCTGCGAGAGCGGCGTGGCGTCACGGCGCCCGGCTGTTCTCGGATCCGGCTACTTCTTGATGTAG
>PMNU01000069.1 GCA_003165675.1 Chloroflexota bacterium | reverse complement strand
CTTGTGGAGATCGTCCTCCATGTGCAGGAGCCGCTCCGACTCCTCCTCGGCGATTCGCGTGACGGGGATGCCCGTCCACATCGCCACGACCTGGGCGATCTCTTCTTCATCGACCTTGGGCTGCTCGTTCGAGATCGATGACTGCCATTCCGCGCGCAGGTCGTCGACCTTCTGGCGGGCCGCGGCTTCGGTCTCGCGGAGCGTCGCCGCCTCCTCGTACTCCTGCGAGTTGATGGCGCTGTCCTTCTCGCGCGTGACCCGGTCGAGATCCTTCTGCGCCTCGCGCAGGGAGGGCGGCGCGGAGGCGTAGCGCAGCCGCACCCGGCTGGCCGCCTCATCGATGAGATCGATCGCCTTGTCGGGCAAGTGTCTGTCGGTGATGTAGCGGATCGAGAGGTCCACCGCGGCCTTGACCGCCTCATCGGTGATCTGGACCTTGTGGTGCTGCTCATAGCGCTCGCGGATGCCCATCAGGATGGCGATGGTTTGCTCGAGCGTGGGCTCCTCGACCATGACGGGCTGGAAGCGCCGCTCGAGGGCTGCGTCCCGCTCGATGTACTTGCGGTAGTCGTCGAGGGTCGTGGCTCCGATGCACTGGAGCTCGCCACGGGCGAGCGGCGGCTTGAGGATGTTGGCCGCGTCGATCGCGCCCTCCGCGGCGCCGGCGCCGACGAGTGTGTGCAACTCGTCGATGAACAGGATCGCGTCGTTGGTGCTCCGCAGCTCTTCGATGATCTTCTTGAGTCGCTCCTCGAACTCGCCGCGGTANNCCACGCCGGGCTCGCCGATGAGGGCCGGATTGTTCTTCGTTCGGCGCGACAGGATCTGGATGACCCGCTCGATTTCCTTCTCTCGACCGATGACCGGATCGAGCTTACCCAGACGGGCGGCCTCGGTCAGGTTGATGCCGAGCTGGTCGACCGTGGGGGTCTTGCTGGCTCGCTTGGTTTCCTGGGTCGGGCCGGCCGAGGACGACTGCGACAGAACCCGAATGACCTCGTGGCGGACCTTGTCCAGGCTCACGCCGAGCGACTCGAGAACCCCGGCGGCGATGCCCTCACCCTCACGGACCAGGCCGAGCAGCAGGTGCTCCGTGCCGATGTAGTTGTGGCCGAGACGGCGGGCCTCGTCTATGGCCAGCTCGATGACGCGCTTGGCGCGCGGCGTAAGCCCGACCTCGCCGACGACCGGACGGTCCCCCCGCCCGATGATGAACTCGACCGCCGTCCGGACCTTGGGCAGCTCGACGTTCATGTTCTCCAGCACGCGCGCAGCCACGCCTTCGCCCTCCCGGACGAGGCCGAGGAGCAGGTGCTCCGTGCCGATGTAGTTGTGGTTGAACCGCTGGGCTTCGTCCTGCGCAAGAGTCAGGACTTTGCGGGCGCGATCCGTGAACTTGTCGAACCGATCCATGGAACTGAAAGCCTGTTCTCCCTGGCCGAGATTGGTGACCTCAGGGGCATGCTAGCACGCGTCGGTTGCCGTGTAACTCGCCCCTACCGGGGAAGTCTTGTCGGCCCGACGCGCGGTCCGCGCATCGGGCCGCAGTCGATTTGGTATTCGGACTGCCCCAACGGAGCGGCGCTTGAGTCCTGCGTTGGCCAGACGGGCCGTGTCGTCGGTCCAGGGCCGTGACGTCCGTGGCGAGTGAGCCTGGAGAGTGGAAGACCCGCCGGCAAGCCGGCGGGTCTTCCGTTGCGTCGGTATGGGTTATAGGCGACGAGCACGACCGCGGATGACCCGGATCGTCCGGCGCGCCAGGTTCGACTATTCGGCAGGCGCCTCGGGCTCGGATGCCGCCTCGGTCGGAGTCTGTGCCGGAGACTCAGCTTCGGCAACCGGCTCCNNCCGCTGCCGGCTCAGCTTCGGCCAGAGTCTCGGGTGCCGCCTCAGCTTTGGCCGCCTTTGTCGCTCGGACTCGGGCCGGCTTGGCCGGCGCGGGTACGGCCGGGGCTTCAGCTTCGGCAACGGCCTCAGTCTCGGCGGCCGGCTCAACCTCGCCCGCGGCCTTCGCCTCCGACTCGGCCACCTGGGCACGAATCTGTGCGAACGCCGAGGCTAGCGTGTTGTCGATCCCGCCCTCGGGCTCCTGGACGGCGTCGGCCATCGAATAGCCGCGTTCGGGGCGGGGACGCCGTTCGGGGCGGGGCAGCGCCGAAGGGGCCTGCACGGGCGCCTCCGGAGCGGCCGGCCGGGCCGGCGGCTCCTCTGCCTGCTTCAGGCTCAAGCCAAGGCGATGCCGCTCGGAGTCGAGGGAGATGATCTTCAGCTTGAGAGTCTGACCCTCGTGGACGACGTCGCCGGGATGAGCCACACGCTGATGAGACAACTCGCTGATGTGGATCAGACCCTCGAGTCCGTCACGAACGCGGACGAAGGCGCCGAAGTTGACGAGCTTCGTGACAGTCCCGTCGATAACGTCGCCGACCTTGAAGTCGGCCACGGTCGAATGCCACGGATCCGGCTGGAGCTTGCGGATTGAGAGGCTGATCCGGCCACGCTCGTGGTTGATGTCTATGACCTCGGCCTCGACCTGGTCGCCGACCTTGTAGCCGGCCTCCGGGTTGTTGACCTTGTTCCACGAGAGCTCGCTCTTGTGGACGAGGCCGTCGATCCCGCCGAGATCGATGAAGACTCCGAACGGGGCAATCGAGCGGACGGTGCCGCTGACTCGCTGGCCAACCTGCAGGCTGCTGAACAGCTCGTCTCGCTTCTCGCGGCGCTCTTCGTATAGGGCCACCTTCTCCGACAGGATCAGTCGGTTGGCCTTGCGATTGACCTCGAGGATCTTCAGGCGGAGCTTTCGGCCGACGTACGGCTGGAGCTTCTCGGCGATTTCCTGGGCGGCGTCGCGCGGCTGGTCGTTCTGCGGCCGGCGGGGGAAGTCGACGATCTGGCTGATCGGGACGAACCCGCGAATACCGCAGTCGACGATGAGGCCACCCTTGTTGTGGTCGATGACCGGGGCGTCGATGATGACCCCCGTCTCGAACTGCTCCTGCATCGACCGCCACTTGCGCTCGAGACCGGCGCGGCGCAGAGACAGAACTACGTGACCTTCCTGCGATTCCGGCTGCAGCACGTACACGAGGACGACGTCCCCGACGCCGAGCTGCGGCGAAGACTCGGCATGTCGACCGTAGAGCTCGCGGTTCGAAACCACACCTTCGCTCTTCGCGCCGATGTCGACGAGAATCTCGTCTCGGTCGATACGAACGACGGTGCCTTCAACGACGTCGCCGTGCTTGAAGCTCTTGATGTCGGCGTCCTGCTCGGCCAGCAGCTCCTCCATGGTGGAGGGCTCGGGCCGCAGGACAACCGGCTCCTCCGGGGCCTCTTCCGGCTCCTCGGCGGCGGGCGCGTCTGCTACCTCGGCTTCGCTCACCGCTGCAGGTTCGGGGGCGGCCGGGGCGGGCGGCTCGCTGGTCTCGATCATCTGCACGTGGTCTTGGTCACGGTCGTCGGGCTCGATCGTTGCTGTGGCAGTGGTCGCGGCGGGCTCGTCGGGCTCGATCGTCGAGGTGGCTGTAGTCGCGGCGGGCTCGTCGGCGAAGGTCTCGCCGGCGGCTTGCTCGGGCGCCCGATCAGCGACAGAGGCTGCTGCCTCGGTCTCAGGCGTGGTCCCGCCCATTTGCTCTTCGGTCAAGATCTGTCTCCTATGGTTGATAGTCGCCCAGGAAAGCAAAACGGCTCGAGCCGCGCTCAAGCCGTCA
>PMNU01000010.1 GCA_003165675.1 Chloroflexota bacterium | reverse complement strand
GCACGACCCAGCGGCGGTCGGTTCGGGCCCCCCAGACGACCAGCAGCGCGGCCGCCACTATCCTGAGCCACAGCGGCGGTAAAAGGAAGCCGTACCAGTCGTTCGAACCGGCGCCGGCCGCCCCCGACGTCACCAGGAACTTGACCCAGTCGAACCACGCGCCCGGGGCAATGACCAACGATACGGCCGAGATTGCCGTCGTCGCGCAAAGTGCCCAGGCCAGTGATCGCCACTCCCGCCGCACGATGAACCACAGCAGCGACACGCCGGGCGTGATCTTTGTCAGGAGCCCGATCGACCATAGGGCCGGATACTCGAACCCTAGGACGCACACCGTAGCCAGCAGGAGGTGGACGTTGCCCGCGAAGAGTTCGAGCGGCACCGGCAGGAAGAACATCCAGGCCAGCGCCATACGCCGCGTCAGCCACACCAGGTTGGCGATGAGGAAGCTGTCCCAGAGGACGAAGAAGGCGGCGAACGGCAGCAAGTGCGCAGGGCACATGACGAGAGCGAAGGCCGGCGAGTACGTGAACGAGGCCAGGCTCCCCAGCGGCGCAACGTACGGATGGAACGGGTCGACGTACCAGTATGCAAGCGAGTCGACTCCAATGAAGCCGTTGAAGTTGGGCGTGCTTGGGACGACCAGCATCAGCCCTGCGAACAGGAGGTACCCGAAGATCGACAGACCCAGGATCGTGGGCTTCCGGTACAGCGGCAGGCGAGCCCAGATCCTTGGGAGAAGTCCGGGCCCGGCGACGACAGTCATGGTGCGGGAGCGTCCAGGGAGGCGACGTCCGCTTCCGGCTCCTCGCGGGACGGCCGCCGGAATCGCCACAGCGCTACAAACGGCCCGAAGCGGCCAATTGCCAGCACGGGGCAGGTGATTGGGAATGAAGGCGCAGGCCACGAGCGCCGCCTTCCAGGACCCGACCATGTTAGCGCAGGCAGAGAATCCCCGACATTCGCCAGATCGATGCCACGAGCACTTCGGGGAGTACCGCCGCCGGCACGAACGCCTGGGCGAAGATCGGCGCGCACGTGTCGAGATCGAGGCCCGAATACGAGGCCGCACGTACAGCGGAGTGCCGTCGAGTGCGTGGCGAGCGGCCAGCCAGTACGCCTGCGTGTCGTAGGCCAGGCCGCCGTCCCGGACAAGTTGATGACAGCGGCGTCGAGCTCGACCGCGCCGCCCACAACCAGACCCGCGTCGAGCAGGAGGCGGGTCGTCGCTCGACAGAGGCACGGAGATAGGATCGATCTGAAAGCGAGGCTCATTTCGCGTTCACGTTCTCGACAGGTGACTCGTGGCCCTGTCCGGGCTGACCGCTCTGGACAAGGTCCGCCGACCGGGGTGTGTGTCCGGAGCGGCGCCACACGACGAGGCCGACCCTGGTGGCCACGTAACCGATAGTCACCAATGGGGGCACGAACTGGGCCGGGAAGGCCATCGCTGCGGCAAGGAAGGGGTCGAGCGGGAGGGCAAACATTGCGTAGTAGTACTGAGTCGTTGGGAAGAGCGCGGGAACGATGAGCCAGGCCGCCGCGCGGCCATCGATCAACGCGAGGACCCCGATCGAGATGAACGCGACCGCGAACAGCGCCGGGTCGCCCCAGGCGCTCAAACCGCCCGCGGACTCGGCGTGGACGGAGCTCTGGACCGTTCCAGCCTGACCCAGGAAGGACGACCACAGGCCTGAGAACAGGATTGCCGACACGGCGAAGGCCGCGACCGCGATCAGAAGCGCTCGCCAACGACGCTCGCCCATCAGCGGCGGGATGGCGACGATCTTGACGACCGAGGCCAGGGCCCCGGCCCACATTCCACCGGCGACCAGAAGCGCAAGAAGGACGACGTGCGGGTTGGCCGCGACGACGCCGTAGAGCAACGGCGGGTAGGCGATCCAGACGATCGGCAAACGCAGAGCGCGAATTGTTACGACGGCCGAGCAAAGAGACAACGCGAACCAAAGCCAGACGAAGACCTCCTCCGGAAACAACGTCAACGGGGCGAGCAAGATCACCGTCGGCGGCAAGCCCGCGTAGCTGAAGAGCCGGCCGTTCAAGAGGGCACCGACCCCCCAAGGGTCCTGTCCTGCCAACCAGGCGGCCGAGCCGCGGTAGTAGATGCGGGCGTCAATACCAACCGTCTGCCAGTTGAATCCGATGGCGAAGGTGAGAACCCAGAAGAATACGAACGCGCCGGGCAGGAGGAAGCAGAGCCAGCGGCGTCGGAATCCGGGCTCCAGGGAGGCGCCAGGCAGGGGCGGTCGCGGCGGTTCGGAGAGGGCGCCGCGGACGAGTCGAGCGGTTCTGTCCGCAATTCGGCTCGCGAGACCGGCCGGCATGTGGAGCGGCTCGGCTCGGGCGCCATCAAGCTTCAGCGGCGATCGAGCGGGTCTCATCCTGGAACCGAAGCCGGGGAGGCCGCGGGGCCTTCAGGCACGACAGGCTCGGCCTGCGGCGCAGGTTCAAGGAGCGGCAGGGAGCGAGACCAGCGGACGGCCATGAATAGCGCCGCAACTGCCAGCCACAGCGCCACCGGCAGCATGATTGCCGCGTCGGCAACCACGCAGGCGGCCACGAGCGCCATGGTGACACTCCGGCCGCGTGGCAGGCCGCGGCTTCGTGTCCAGGCGGCCACGGCGATAGGGATCAGCGCCACGGAATAGTGGTACCACGTGACGGGCAGCACGACGAGCGAGGCCACGACCGCCCAGCCGAAGCTCTCCAGCGGATCGCGTACGAATCGCGCGGCCGCCAGAGTCCCCGCCACGACGAGCACGGCAAACGCGACCGAGAGCGGACTTGCCAGACCGGGGTCGCCTGCCAGAAGGGCCAGCTGGCTGGCTGGGCCGATGTTGACAGGTGAAGTCAGGCCCGCATTTGCGCCGATACGCATGTAATCGAGATAGTCGCGCCACGGGCCGAGACCACCTATCACNNGCCGGGTGCAGCTTCACGATCGATGCGACTGCCAGCGCCGCGCCGCCGGCGATCGACGCAGCGCGCGACGGGAGGGATCGTCTGGACGCCAGTGTCAACGCCACCGCTCCGAAGAGGAACGGGAACCAGGCGTCCACGTTGCCGAAGAGGAGCGCGGCGACAAACGGGAAAAAGAACGGAGCGGCGGCCACGGCGAGCAGAGCGGCGTCCAGAGGGAGCGCGCTTTGTGCCACAACGGGCCGCCCGATCGGCGAGCGCGCCAGCAAGAACGCCACCGCCGCCAGCCCCGACACCGCGCCCACGCACCAGCCCGCCATGACCAGCCATGTCGGCAACGAGGAGAAGGGCGAGAGGAACTGCGCCACGACCGGGGGATACGAGTAGAACAGGTCTCGGGCCTGCAGTCGGCTCGCGACGGCGTTGGGATCGTACGGCGATCCGCCGGCGGCAACCCGTCGGCCCGCATCGAGCAGGAGTTGAAGATCGAACCCCGCTTGCGGTGGGTCCTTCGACAGCATCGTCTGCCCCAGGATGGCAAGGTTGACCCAGCCCAGCGCCGCCCCCACGAAGCAGATGAGCCGGGCGAATCGACGGCGTGCCGGGTCGGTCCCGAAGGCACCGGATGTCGTCACGTGGCCGGCGGGCACAGCAACGCTGGCGACAGGCCCACCGCCTCCGTTCTCCAGAGCAGTCGCCGCCCTGTGGCGTCGACCGCCCATCGAATTCTCGGTCATGCCTTCTCGGATCTCCGGCCTCGGCCCGCAGCCAGCCCAGGGCCAGGGACCGCACCGGTGGCCAAGGGCACGACCCAGTAGCGACCGCCCAGATTCTCAGGCCCGGCAGCGACGCCGGTAGCCCGAACTCGGGTCAGCGGCATCCTGTTCACCGCGATGAAGCCGTCGTGCAGCGCGGGCAGGAACCTCAGGACCGATTCCGGATAAGCCAGGCCTTCGCCCCATGTCCCGGCCGCCGAGCCCCCGGCCGCCGAGCCCCCGCAGGCCAAATCCGCCGCCGGCCTCGAGAAATCGTTCCCGCTAGCCATCGCTGTCCCCTGATGCAGAGCGCCCACCACGAACGCCGCAAAGGTTAGTCCACCGCACTGCCGTCGGTCAGCCTGCCGAACGTGGGGATGCTCCGGCAGGTTCGGCGGTACGATTCGGCTAACCCCGTTATCGGGAAGGACGAGATGACACAGCCGACCGACACCGAGCCGCAGATCCCCATCTCACTCGAGCGCCTCGACGCGCTCGTCCGATCACTCACCATCGAAGAGCGGGCCCGCCTGACCGCTGGCATCGACGCCTGGCATCCCGCGGGCGTCGATTCGATCGGTCTGGGCCCGATGCTGACGCTGGACGGCCCCAACGGCGTCCGCGGCATGACCTTTCCGAAGGGATCGAGCGCCACGTGCACGCCATGCGGAACCGGCCTGGGTGCCACCTGGGACGTCGACCTCGTGGCAGAGGTAGCCGCGCGGATCGGCGCGGAGGCCAAACGCGGCGGAGTCGATTACCTGCTCGGGCCGGTCCTGAACATCGTCCGCTCGCCGCTCGGCGGCCGCGACTTCGAGTCGTACTCGGAGGACCCGCGGCTCGCGGCCGAGCTCGGAGTCGCCTACGTGACGGGCATGCAGTCGCAGGGCGTGGCCGCCTGTCCGAAACACTTCGTGGCCAACGACTCGGAGGCGCACCGGACCACGGTCAACTGCCTCGTCGACGAGCGGACGCTTCGCGAGGTCTACCTGCTCCCGTTTGAGGCGGTGGCGCGGGCCGGGGCCTGGTCGATGATGGCCGCATACAACCGCGTCAACGGCGTTCACTGCTCGGAGAACCGGGACCTCATCGGCGACGTCCTGCGCGACGAGTGGGGCTGGGACGGCGTCCTGATGTCCGACTGGGAGGCCACGCATGACACCGTGGCCGGTGCCACGGCCGGGCTCGACCTGGAGATGCCGGGGCCACCGCGCCACTTCGGCCCGGCGCTCGCGGCGGCGGTTCGGCGGGGCGAAGTCGACGAGGAGACGCTCAACTGCGCGGCGCTGCGAATCCTGATGCTGGCGGCCAGGGTTGGCGCCCTGCGCGTATCGGACGAGGCTCCGAGGGGCGAGCCCGCTTCGGCGCCGGCTGCACCGGCAGGGGCCGCGCCTCGCGGCGAGGTACGCGCTGCGGGACTCCGCGCGGCCCGCTCGGACTCCACGACGCCGGCAGGATCGGACCCGACAAAGCCCATCCGCCTGTCGGATTCCGCGGCCGCGACGCTGGTTCGCAGGGCGGCCTCGGAATCGTTCGTTCTACTCGCCAACGACGGGACACTTCCTCTGGCGCCGGCAAGTCTGCGCCGCGTTGCCGTGATCGGCCCGAATGCCGCTCGACCCTGCACGCAGGGCGGAGGCGCGGCCCACATCGAGGCGCCCTATGCCTTGAGTCCGCTCGAGGGCCTGCGGGCGGCTCTGCCCACCGGGATCGAGATCGTCCATGAACCCGGCTGCAGCATCGACCTCTTCCTGCCGCCCCTGTCCCGAATGGACCTGACGGACCTCGACGGGGCTCCCGGCCTCACGATCGAGTTCTACCGCGGCCAAGAACCTGCGGGTCAGCCGGCATCTCGGTACAACATCGCGACGAGCGAGGTGCACCTATTCGGCGATCTGCCGGCCGGCCTGCCGCAGAACGACTTCTCCGTTCGCATATCGGCCTGGATAACGCCCAGGGTCAGTGGACCCCACCGAGTGGCGATGCGTGGACTCGGCGCCCGTCGGCTCTTCGTCGATGGCGTGCCGGCCGCCGACGAATGGGACGCGGCCGCCGGAATCGACGTCCCGACCGCCATCTTCGAGGGTCGTGAGAATGGCAGAACCTTCGAGTTCGAGGCTGGCAAGCGAGTCCTCATCTCGGCTGAGGCGCACTCGACCAGCCACCATCCGAGCGTGCTGGCCGTGGGTTGCGCCGCGCCCGAAATCGGCGACGCAATGGCAGCGGCCGCCGCCGCCGCGACCTCGGCCGACGTGGCAATTGTTGTCGTTGGCAACGACGAGTTATGGGAGAGCGAGGGCCGCGACCGCAAGACCATCACCCTTCCGGGCCGCCAGGACGAGCTTGTCGAGCGCGTCGCCGCGGTGAACGGCAAGACCGTCGTGGTGGTCAACGCCGGCTGCCCGATGGATCTGCCCTGGGCCGAGAAGGTGGCTGCGGTCATCTACGCCTGGCTTCCGGGCCAGGAATTCGGTCACGCCCTGGCGGACGTCCTGCTCGGTACGGCCGAGCCTGGCGGTCGCCTGCCGGTGACGCTTGCCCGCCGCCCCGCCGACTACCCCGCCTACGACACTACCCCCGGGCCGGACGACGAATTGACCTACCGTGAGGGCGTCAACGTCGGATACCGCGGCTTCGATGCCGCCGGAGTGGAGCCGCGCTTCGCCTTCGGGCACGGCCTCGGTTACACCACGTTCGAGTACGAGTCACTGGATCTTGCGGCGGACGGCCTGGCCGAGGGAGAGCCGCTCGAGCTGCGGGTGAAGCTGCGCAATACCGGCCATCGGCCGGGCAAGGAAGTCATCCAGGTGTACGTCGCCGATCTTGAGAGCTCGGTGCCACGGCCTCCGCGCGAGCTCAAGAGCTTCACCGTCGTCCGCCTGGCGCCCGGCGAGACGACCGAAGTCGCGCTGGCACTACCGGACCGCGACCTGGCCTACTGGGACGTGACCCGCCGCTCGTGGCGCATCGAGCCGGGTCGCTTCGAGATCCAGGTTGGCCATTCGTCGAGCGACATCCGCCTCCGTCAATCGTTCGAGTTGACCTAGGGTCCCGGACAACTGGCCGGTCATCGCACGAGCGGCTCCGCTGTCGTACGCGCTGACTCGCCATAGTCCGCCTTAGCCTGCGCTTGCGAGCTTCTGGTAACCTCGATGATCCCCCGTCCGCTGTGAGGCAGGGCAATCGAATCGCGAGTGGAATTATGGCCGAGAAACCCCGCACCCTCCTGGAGAAGATCTGGGACGACCACGTCGTGGCGTCCGAGCCCGGCGCGCCGGCGATCCTCGCGATCGACCTCCACCTCGTCCACGAGGTCACCAGCCCGCAGGCGTTCACCGGCCTGCGGGAGCGCGGACTCAAGGTCCGCAAGCCGGGCCAGACCGTAGCCACGGCCGACCATTCGATCCCCACGCTCGACCCGTCCCTTCCGATCGTGGACGAGCTGGCCCGCAAGCAGCTCGCCCAGATCGAGGCGAACTGCCGCGAGTTCGGGATCCCGTTCCACGGCAAGGGCTCGCCGACCCGCGGCATCGTCCACGTCATCGGGCCGGAGCT
>PMNU01000080.1 GCA_003165675.1 Chloroflexota bacterium | reverse complement strand
CGCCAGGCCCCGCCAGGCCCCGAGCTAGTACAGCCGCTTGCGGCGCTCTTCGAAGACCTCGAACATCCCCCGAGCGAAGACTACGAGGCCGACGCCCGCAAGCCAGAAGCCCGGGCCGCGCTGCGGCGGCCAGATGAGCCCGGTGTCCCAACTGAACGGCGAAAGCTGGAGCCCGACGAGGCTGACCAGGCGTAGCAGATAACCGATCAGGAGCGCGACAAGGAGGGCGAGGTAGGCAAGCGGGTGGTCGATCGCAACCGGCTTCTCCGAGGCGAATGGCAGCGTGATCAGAAACAGGCTGGCCATGGACGCCAGGAACATCAGGAAGACGCGGCCGTCGGAGATGCCCATGCCGGTCGTCCGTGGAAGCTCGCCCGTACCGCCGCCGATCTGCCACCATTGCAGCATCGTGGAGCCGACGATCACGATCGCGCCGATGGCGACGAGCCAGTGACCGCGAGTGGCGGAGGTGTGGTGCATCGTCGGGTTCCTCACGACTCGTACGCCTCTGGGCGGAGCACGCCCACGAAACGCAGGTTCCGGTAGACCTCCCCGAAGTCGAGACCATACCCCACCACGAAGGCGTCCGGGATCTCGAATCCGACGTAGTCCAGCGGAATCTCGACCAGACGCCGAGCCGGCTTGTCGAGCAGGGCGCAGACCTTGATCGAACGCGGATTCTTGCCCTTGAGATAGCGGATCAGGTAGTTAAGGGTCAGGCCGGTGTCGATGATGTCCTCGACGAGCAGCACGTCCCGGCCATCGATGGGAGCACTCAGGTCCTTGAGGATTCGGACCAACCCGGACGACTCGGTTGACGTTCCGCCGTAGCTGGAGACCTCCATCAGGTCGATCCGCAAGGGCAGGCTAACGCGCCGCATCAGGTCTGCCATGAACGGCAGCGAACCCTTGAGCACGCTGACCAGGGTCAGGTCGCGACCGGCGTAGTCGGCGCTGATCTGCTGCCCGAGCTCTGCCACCTTGGCCTCGATCTGCGCCTCAGTCAGCAGCACCTCGGCGACGTCGGAGACGAGGTCCGGGGAAACGTTCATCTCTTCCTCTTACATCACGTGACGGGAGCGTGGACGGCGGCTGCCGCTGCCCTCCGCCCGGCCCGGCGGCGCGCGGCGCGTGAGCGGCGATCGTGGCGAGGGCCCGGCTCCGCGCCCGTGTCTGGCGCGATTGGATCGGCGTCGCCTTTAGGGCCGCTCGCTCGATCCAGATCATCGGGCCGGCCCTCGGGCTCGGCCGGGCCGTCGGTCTCACCGCGAGACGTCACCTGGCCAAGCGCGCCGCTCAACTCCGACACGAGAGCGGCTCGCCCGTACTTGAGCATGAGAGCCCGGAAGTCGCGGGCATAGAAGAGCTTGATCCGCAGACCGGGGTACAACTCGCGGAGCCGACGGACTTTGCGGTTCTTCTTGCGGACAAGCCGCTGCTGGAGCGTGGTCAGCTCGACAAAGATCTCCAGGTCGGGCAGATAGAAATCGGGCGCGAAGCTCTCGAGGACGTTGCCGTCGAGGTCCCACAGGATCGGGAAGACGGTCGGCTCGTACTCCCAGGCGACCTGGTAGAAGTCCAGAATGCGGGCGAACTCGGCTTCACTCGCATGGGCGAAGCCATGGTCCGGGCGCGGACCGATGATCGCGTCCTCGTCTGTCATGCCGCCCGGCCCATGCTCGGCTGCTCTCGCGGATCCACCCTGCAAGTCTATCCGCTTGGCGCATTCGAGGACGCAGCGGGCGGGGCGGAAACTGTGCCGCTTGACACTGCCGGGCGGGCGCGGGCGGGGCGGTAGCGTTGCCGCTCATACTCCCCGGGGGTATCATGAAGTCGACGCGGATGGTTTCCGCATGGGCTCGAGCGGCCTGAATCGTTTGGCGAGGGCGAAATTGGCAGGATTGGACGAAGTTGCGAAGACAACAGTCGGTGGACCGGTGGCGACGACCATCGACGTCCTCGACACCGGCGTCGACTTAGCCGAGCTGGATCCGACCTTCCGCCACTCGTATTCGCGCGACCAGGCAGTCCTGATCCGCCGGTTGCGGCGCATCGAGGGCCAGGCCCGCGGCATCGAGCGGATGATCGAACGCCGGGAGTATTGCGTCGACATCCTGCAGCAGACAGCAGCTCTGCGTGCCGCCGTCGACTCGGTCGCCCTGCTGATCCTCGAAGACCATGTCCAGGGCTGCGTACGTACCGCGGTCGAGAAGGGCGACCCCGATCGGTACATCGAGGAGGTGCTCGACGTGGTTCGCCGTGCTCTCGGGAAGCCAGTCCGAAACCCCCGCGTCTGAACTGCCAAATCGGGTCGCCGAGCGACGGCCAGCCTGGTGCTGCCCGACTTTCTCCACCTGCGGTTGAAGACGTCGGGGTTTATCCACTTTCGTGGAAGACCGCCCTGGATTGGTGGAAAACCTCGTTGACGGCATGGGGGGTGGCGCCTACTGTCCGACATCCGCACCGTTGCTGCGGACCGTCATTTGGGTAACCGCGTTGGCGAGGGGCTGGGGAAACCCGGCCGTGGACTGGACCAGAGCGGGAAGACCGAGGGACGCCGGGTGCGAGAAGAGCCTACGCCGGGAGCGGCGCGACCGTGAGGAGCGGGAGTCCGGAGACCACCCTACCTCGTGATCGCGATCCGCTCCCGACGTGCGTCAGGGACCTTGAGACGCTGCCGGAGGCGTACGTGGCCACGGTCCGGGCCGGTCTGGCGACCGGGCTCTCGGCCGGGCTCTCGGAAGCGCAGCTCGAGGCGATCGGCGACCACGTCCGGCTGCTCCTTGCCTGGAACAGGGCGATCAACCTGAGCGGGATCCGCGAGCCCGACATGATCGCGCGCGAGCACGTGCTCGACAGCCTGACTGCGGTCCCTCTTCTGCGGCGGGCCGGGATCGACGAGTTCGTCGACATCGGCAGCGGCGGGGGCTACCCCGGCCTGCCGCTTGCCGTGGCTCTGCCGGCACGCCGGGCTCTGCTCGTCGAGTCGATAGCCAAGAAGGCGCGCTTCCTCACCGTCGCGGTGAAGGCGGCCGGGGTCGGCGATAGCGTGGCGGTGGCAGCCGTTCGGGCGGAGGCCGTGGCGAGGGACCCGGCCCACCGTGCCCGCTGGCAGGCGGTGGTGGCGCGGGGGGTGGCCGACCTGACCGACCTGGCCGAACTGTCGCTGCCGCTCCTGCGAATCGGCGGGTTGCTCGTGGCGTGGAAGCGGCGCCCCATTGACGAGGAACTGACTCGGGCGGAGCGGGCGCTGCGCGGGCTGCTCGGACGGTTGGTCGAAGTTCAGACCGTCGCCGTGACCGGGCTGGAGGACCACGTTCTGGCGGTGATCGAGAAGGTGGCGGCAACGCCGCCGGAGTTCCCCCGCGACCCGGCAGCGCGCCGGCGGCGCCCCTTGTAGGGCGAGCCAATGCGGATCGCGGTCATCTCGGACATCCACTCCAACCTGAATGCGCTGGAAGCGGTGCTGAGCGCAATCGGCAGCGTGGATGCCATCTGGCATCTCGGCGACACGGTAGGCTACGGCCCCGAGCCCCAGGCCGTGGTCGACCGGCTGCGCGCGGTCGGGGCGACCGGCGTCAGGGGTAACCACGACGACGCCGGGGGCGGCGGCCGCAGCATCGAGTTCTTCAACCCGGACGGCTATCGAGCCATGGAGTGGACACGCACCCAGATCGACGAGCCGACGAGACTCTACCTGGCCGGTCTTCCGGAGCGCCTCGTGCCCGAGGGGACGGCGTTCACCCTTGCCCACGGCAGTCCAAGGGATCCCATCTGGGAGTACCTGGACTCGCCGGAGGCCGCCCGGGCGAACCTGGCCGCCTTCGAGACCCCGTACTGCCTCGTCGGCCACACCCACGTCCCGCTCGTCTTCCGCGAATCGCGGGGCCTGATGAGGGCTGTGTTTGTGGATCCGCGGAGCCGCATCGCGCTCGGCGAGGAGCGCCTGATCCTCAATCCGGGCAGCGTGGGCCAGCCCCGCGACGGCGACCCGAGATCGAGCTACATGCTGATCGACACGGACGCGGGCCTGGTCGTCTGGCATCGCGTCAAGTACGACGTCGAGGCGACGCAGGCGGCGATCGTGGCCGCCGGCCTGCCGCTCGGGCTGGCACGGCGCCTCCGCTTCGGGCGATGAGCGCCGAAGCGCGACGATTCCCGCCGGTGGGCCGCACCGGGACCGGGCGGAACGGCCCGGCGACCGCCTGGTGGAGAGATCCGGAAGCGGCCCACGGCGGGACGAGAATCGGGCCGCGGGGACGGCATCGGGGAGCGGGCGGTCGTGCTAGCCTAACCCGGTTCCGCCGGACTGCTGCGTCCGGACGGGCGCGGCCGTCAGCTGGAGTGACGACGGTCGGTCTGCCCCGCACGCCAGAGATCGGTACCGCCGCCCGTCACCGAGGGTCCCGCGTTCAATGACCGCTCCCCGACCGCCTCTTCACGGCCGCAAGCTGGGCGACCGGCGCGTGGTGGTCGATCGGCCGCACTCCGCTTACTTCCGCTACGCCGGCCCGGGCACGATGATCGCCAAAGCAGCGGCCAGCGCGCCCACCACGGCAATCGGCCGCCGCGTGGCGCGCGTCAGGGCGATCGTTTTCGGCAAGCCGCTCTCGAACGCGGAGGAGATCGGAGAGCGCCTGTCGAAGAAGCTGGCGCTGCCCATCTTCAGTTCGGACGCGATTTCGTCCTCCGCCTACGCGACCGACGAGATCCTGCGCGTTCTCGTCCTTGCGGGCCTGGCCTGGATGACCTGGTCCATCTGGGTCGCGGCGGCCATCGCATTGATGCTGACCATCGTGGCCTTCAGCTACCGCCAGGTCTGCCGCGGCTACCCGTCGGGAGGCGGCGCCTATGTGGTCGCGCGTGAGAACCTCGGGCCGAATTTCGGCCTGATCGCCGCCGCGGCACTGATGGTCGACTATGTCATGACAGTCGCCGTCTCGAGCGCCTCGGCCCTGGCAAACCTGGCGACGGCTTTCGAAGTGATCGCGCCCTACAAAGTCGAGCTGGGGGCGCTGGTGATCATCCTGGTCACGGCGGCCAACCTCCGGGGCGTGCGCGAGTCGGGCAACATCTTCGCGATCCCAACCTATCTCTTCGTGGGAATGGCCCTGCTCGCTATCGCCGTCGGACTGGTGAACACGGCCACGGGCGCCGCGCACCACCTCAGCCCGCCGGCGTTCGCGGAGCAGCCGGGCACCCAGGTCTTCACCCTCCTGCTGCTGCTCAAGGCATTCGCCGGCGGATCGGTCGCGCTGACGGGCGTTGAGGCGATCGCCAACGGCGTCCCCGCGTTCAAACCGCCCGAGGCGAAGAACGCTGCCAACACGCTGATCATCATGGCCCTGCTCCTCGGCAGCATCTTCATCGGCCTGACTTTCGTGGGCCTGCAATACGGCGTCATGGCCACGACTGCCCAGGGTCCGACCGTCCTCGGGCAGGTTGGCAGCGCCGTCTTCGGTGGCGGCGTCCTGTTCATCCTGCTCCAGATCAGCGCCGCCCTGATCCTCTTCCTGGCCTGCAACACCAGCTTCAATGCCTTCCCGCGTCTGGCGGCCATCCTGGCCCAGGACGACTGCATGCCGCGCCAGTTCGCCTTCCGGGGAGACCGGCTGGCCTTCTCCTGGGGCATCGTCGTCCTGGCCGCGGTTGCCATCGCCATGCTGTATGCCTTCAACGCCTCGGTCGACGCGCTGATTCCTCTCTATTCGGTCGGAGTCTTCATCTGCTTCACGCTGTCGCAGGCCGGCATGGTCGTGCACTGGCGCAAGGAGCGGAGCTCGGGCTGGGCCTGGCGAAGCCTCGTGAACGGCTTCGGTGCGGTCCTGACCGGCGTGGTCTTCCTGGTCGTTGCCTCCGAGAAGTTCTTCAATGGAGCGTGGATGGTCCTGATCTTCATCCCGGCTCTGATCGCGATGATGATGTTCATCAGGCATCAGTACGCAGCGTCGGCCCGCCAGCTCGAGATGAAACCCGGAGCCGCGGTGCCGCAACCTCACCGGCACAACCGCGTCGTCATCCCGATCTCGGGCGTCAACCGGGCGGTGATTCAGGCCCTCAACGTGGCCCGGTCGATCACAACGGACATCCGAGCGGTCTACGTCTCCGAGGATCCAAAGAAGAGCGACGACGTTCGCGAGCGTTGGGCCGGAGCCGTACCCGACGTGCCGCTCGTCGTCGTGGAGTCGCCGTATCGCGCCGTGATCGCCCCGCTCGTGGCCTATCTCGACGTGCTGGATCGCTCCTGGCCGGCCGAGCGAGAAGAGCCGATCACCTTCGTCCTCATCCCCGAGTACGTCGCCCGCAGCTGGTGGGAGCGGATGCTCTACAACCAGGCGGCCAAGCAGATGCGCACTACCCTCCTGGGCCGGCCGCACACCGTCGTGATCAACGTCCCGTATCGGCGCGATGAAGCCCGGGCCGCCGCCGTGGCGGCTCAGGTCGAGCCGGCCGGCACGCTCGTCGCCGCCGATAACGGCCGGGGCCACTAGCCGGGCCGAACGGCTGAAGGTGCGGGCCAAACGGCCGGCATCCGACTTGCTACAGAGCGTGTCGCTCTCCTACCTTCGGCCCGTACTTATCCACCGGCCAGTGGTATCGTTCCGGCTCGTACGCTGCCGAAAGCCGCGACCTGTGACGAGAACGGAGGTCTGGTGCCCGAAGCGAGTGCGCCCCTTTTCCGGCGCGCCGTTATTGCGCTCAGCGGTGGCACCGTCGATGACGCCGTCGTTCGTCTTGCCCTGGAGTTCGCGCGACACGCCCACTCCGAGCTCGTTGCCGTCCACGTCGTCGAACTGGACTGGACGCAGCCCCTCGACGCCGACGTCGCCGAACGTTCGGAAGAGGCCCAGCGAGTGCTCGACGCGGCTGAGGCCATCGCCGAAACGCTTCACGGCAAGCTCGAGTCGGTGCTCGTCCAGGCTCGTGACGTCGGCGCTGCCATCGTCGACGAGGCCGCGGCGCGCGAGGCGGATCTGCTGATCCTGGGTCTGCCATATCGAACCCGTTTCGGCGGCGAATTCGCCATCGGGCGGGCCGTCCCCTACGCATTGAAGAACGCCCCCTGCGCCGTGTGGGTGGTTCGAGAGAAGATGGGCGAGGAGTCGCAATGAAGATCGTGATCGTGGGTTGCGGTCGCGTCGGATCGACGCTGGCCGAGAACCTCGACGCGTCGGGCCATGAGGTCATCGTCTTCGACATCCGGACCTCGGCATTCGACCGCCTTCCTGAGACGTTCAAAGGCGCAGCCGTTCGCGGGGACGGAACGGACGAGGAGGTTCTGCGACTGGCCGGCGCCCACGGGGCCGACATCTTCCTGTCCCTGACCGAGGGCGACAACCGCAACATCATGGCCGCGCAGATGGCCATCGAATCGCTCGGCATACCGCAGGTCATCGCCAAGATCAACGACCCGGTCCGAGCCGCAGCCTACGCCGAGCTGGGCATTGTCACGCTGTGCCGGACCAACCTCATGGTCGACTCGGTGTCCACCTACCTGAACCTGCCGATGCAGACCGGGCCCGGCATCGACGTCCCAGAGACTCCCGGCCACGAGCATCCCCATCCGACGGCCGCGACCATAGAAAGCGCGTCTCTGATGGCGGACGACGCGCGGATCACACGCAGCACAACCGGGCCGGCCGGCCGCCGGACTGGCATCACCGACGAGGGCGACGCGGCCCGGGCCGGGCGGCTCGGCTTCGGCCGCCGGCGCGGCTGAGCGCGGGCAGGAGGTCGACGTGTTCGTCATAGTCGTAGGCGGCGGCAAGGTCGGGTACTTCCTCGCCCGCGAGCTGATCAGCGCCGGGCACGAGGTCGCCCTGATGGAACGGGATCGGGCTCGCGCCGCGCAAATCACCGAGGAGATCGGGTCCATCACGATCCCGCACGACGGCTGCGAGGGCAAGTACCTCGGACAGGCCGGCGCCAATCGGGCCGACATCGTGGCCGCGGTCACCGGCGACGACGAGGACAACCTCGTCATCTGCCAGATGGCAAAGCACCACTTCGACGTGCCGAGGACGATCGCCCGGGTCAACAACCCCAAGAACGAGGGCCTTTTCAAGCACCTTGGCGTCGACGAGATCGTGTCGCCGACGCGCATGATCCTCGGCTCGATCGAGGCCGACATCCCGGTCCATGAGCTGCTCCACCTGGCCGTGCTGGGCGGTGGCGAGCTGGAGCTCGTAGAGGCCCAGCTACGCGAGGGATCTCCGGCGATCGGCCAGCTGGCCGGCAGCTTGCAACTCCCTGACGGCTGCTCCCTCTTCGCCATCATCCGCGATGAACGTGCGCTTTCCGTTCGATCCGACACGGAGTTGCGCGAGGGCGACAAGGTCATCGGCATCGGCCGGACCGAGTGCGAGGACGAGCTGCACAGGATCCTGCTCGGCGAATCCGAAGCCACCGATTGACGGCTCGGGGCCACCGCCGGGAGGCCACCCGATCGGCTATCGGGTTCCGACGACCCGCAGGTCGGCCGACGCGCAAGCCGGCAGCCGGGAAGCGCTAAGGCTCCGCCTTCCAGGCGTTCACGCGCTCTTCGACCTGGCTCTCGAGCGGCGCCGCCTTGCGGCCGAGGCGCGACTCCATCATGTGGAAGACGTCGGCGGGCTCGGAGCCGTCCTTCGAGCCGGATGGCGGCAGGACGAGCCACTGGTCCGTGTCGCCCCAGCTGCAGCCGTACAGGCGCACCATCGTCTCGCCCAGATAGGCGATGCTGAGACCAAGGATCTCGTTCGACAGCGGGCCTCCCGCGAGAAAACGCGTCAACATCGTGTCGAGCTCGCCCAAGCTGTCCGGGGTGAAGTCGAGCCTCCCCCAGCCCTCGGTCGCAGCGGTCGCCGCGAGCCGGTCCGCGGCCTTGACCAGGTTCGCGACCGCCTGATCGTGCGCTTCGACTCCTGAGCTCAGCTCGGCCGCGTCGGACACGATTCGTCTCCTTGGTTCGTTCCCCACAGGGTAGAGGCGGATTCTAGAGGAAGCCACCGAAGGCGGCGCGTCGCCGGACGCAAATGGGACCGGCGACCGATCGGGCACGGTTGGCGCCGAACCGCGGAAGGGCGGCGGGCCCGGGCCGCGCTAGGTGTTGAGGTCGACCAGCACCAGGCCAACGATCGCGACCGCGGCGCCCAGGTACCACAGGCGCGGCGGCTTGTGGCCCTCGAGCCAGAACGCGAACGGAACGCTGATCATCGGCGCCATGGCGACGATCGACTGGACCACGCCGGCGTTCATCGACTGCTGGGCCCAGACGGTGCCGGTCACGGCGACAATCGGACCGAAGAGCGAGTTCAGGCTGCCCCAGAAGAGCGGCCGAGTAGTGAGCTTGCCGGCGTCGGAGCTGAGGGCGGACCTGGTCGTACCGTCGGCCGCGGCGAAGCCCCACGTCCTCCGCCAGACCCAGCGAGCGACGGCATAGACGACGAGCGCGACGAGGAAGCCGCCGACCAGCCGCTGGAAGGCGACGGTGATGACATCGGGCGGCGTCCCAGCGTGGACCATGAGCTGCATGCCGTGCCGGGTTGCGGCGAAGCTGATTCCCTGCGCCGTGGCGGCCAGCAGGGCGAGCCCGATGCCGAGCGCCACGCTCCTGGACGCGATCCCCTTCCCGACCGTGGCCCGAACGAAGGGCAGGAGACCGATGACGACTCCGACGAGGATGACCGCGCAGAAGGCGATCTGGGCCGCCGTCAGCTGATCCGAGTACCAGATCCAGGCCACGACGGCCGCCACAGGCGCCGCCACGGTCTCCTCCACGAGGGACGCGAGCGGCGCGCCAAGTCGCGGCAGGGCAGCGAGGAGCGAGAGACCGCCGATGCCGAAGCCGATCGCGCCCGCGCTCACGAAGAGGAGCGTCTGGCCGCGCAGGCCCTGGCCGAAGGCGAAGGCCCAGATTCCAAGGATGACGACCGCGATCGACAGCCGAATCACGTTGGCGCGCACGAAGCCGATGAGCTTGATGGCGCGGCCCGCGACGACGGGCGCGACGCCGGAGAAGAGGGCCGCGACCAGCGCACCGAACATGGATGTGCTCCTGGAACTGCGTACAGCCGAGATGAGGCGGTGATGGCGGCTGGCGTCTCGGCTAGGACCGCGATCGAGCTCGGGCCAATCGTTCCTGTCGAGTCTCTCGGACTCTGGACGCTGGCGAGGCCCGTGACTTCCGGAAGACTCTAACGCTCAGGTGCTAGCCGTTTGTTGCCGGCTCAGTCTCGGAGTCTACAGGTGGTCGATCGCCGGGCCCCCCGCCTCCAGGCCCGTTCGCCCCTGCCGGCGGTCACGTGCGAGCCGGTTCCGAAGGACCCGAGCGCGGTTGGGACGCGGTCCAGCGTGAACAGTCCATCTCCAACCGCGATGGCCCAGTCCGACCTGAACGCCGACTCATGAGCAGGGCGGCGAGCGGCGATTCGGGCTACGTGGCCGCGTCCCATTCGTCGCGGTATCGAGCCATGCCCGACGCGTCGCGCATGGCATCCTCGTCCAGCGCCAGGACCATGAACGCCTCGGCCGGAACGTTCCACTTGCACCGGATGCCGAGCCTGGAAGCCTGCCCGAACCCGAACCGCGAGTAGTACGCGGGGTGCCCGAGCACGACCACGAAGTGGCACGGCGTCTGCCGAAGGACCTCGAGCCCGGCAGCGACGAGCTGGGCGCCTATCCCCTGTCGCTGGTACTCGGGCAGAACAGCCAGAGGCGCGAGTCCCATGCCAGTGACTTCGTCGCCGCCGTCGGCCTGGATCCGAGCCGGGCTGAACAGGATGTGCCCAACGACCCGGCCATCGACCACTGCCACGAGCGAGACGAGTCCCTCGCAGGCGCCGCGCAGCCGGTCCACGACGGCGCCCTCGTCCGGCCGGCCGAACGCCCGATCGTTGACGTTGCGGATGGCGAGGATGTCTTCGGGTCGCTCTCGCCGGATCTCGGCCACGCTTCGCATGCTCCTGTTGTTCTGCCGCCTCAAGCGCCCGGCGCCGCACCGGGCTGCCAGTCAAGCATCCGGGGCATTATGGCCGCCCTGTGGATAGCCCCCTATGGTCGACCCCCCTCAGCCGAGTCCTCATCGTCGCGCCGCCGTGGTGCTGTCCTCCCGCGCTGGCGGCAACATCATGCCCCCAAGTTCCGCAACACTCTTGACAACGTCATTGTCAAGGTTCTATGGTCCCAGAACGATATTCGGTCGGTCGGCGAGGCCCGGGGGGCCGCCAGATAGTGAGAACCCGACCGGACCGAGCCCTATGTGAGCTCGGTTTTGGAGGTAACGAGATGACGATCATTCGACGCAGCGGCTTTGGGGACCTCCTCTCTCTCCGCCAGGCCATGGACAGGCTCTTCGAGGAGAGCTTCGTCAATCCGCGGACGTGGCAGTTCGGCGAGGGGCAGCTGGTCCCGGTTGACGTCTACGCCACCAACGAAGCGGTCGTGGTCGAGGCGATTCTGCCCGGGGTCAAGCCGGAGGAGGTCGACATCACCATGGAGGGCAGCACCCTCACCTTCGCCGGCGACACCAGCTCCACCATGCCGGATCGCGAGAGCCTGATGCTGCAGGAGATCAGGCGCGGCCGCTTCATACGGACGCTCACCCTCCCCGCCGGCCTGGAGCCGGACAAGGCCACGGCGACGTTCGAGGACGGCAT
>PMNU01000026.1 GCA_003165675.1 Chloroflexota bacterium | reverse complement strand
GGAAGATGTGCTCCAGCCCGCGCCTGTTGTGACCTGGGATAACGCCCAGATAGGTGATGCCAAGATCCTCGAAGAGCTGCCCTGGCTGAGCGAAGTTGACGACCATTCGCCGGATCCGGCGTGACAGGGACAGGGCCGGCCGGCCGACCACCGGCAGCGACTCGACCACACGATCGTAGGCAGTCTTGCTCTGCTGCCAGGCGCTCGACAGCTTCAGCGTCGAGAAGTACTGGCTGAACGCGCCGACCGTGGGACTGATCGACATCGCGTTGTCGTTCAGCACGATCAGCAGCTGGGTCTGCCGATGGCCGATGTCGTTGAGCGCCTCCAGGGACAGACCACTGATCAACGCGGCATCGCCCACGACCACCGCGATCCGCTCCATCGAATGGCGCATATCGCGGGCGGTCGCCAGACCCTGCGCGATCGACAGGCCCGTTCCGGCATGGCCGCCGTCGAACACGTCGTGCTCCGACTCCTGACGCCGTGGAAAGCCACCGATCCCGCCCAGCTGGCGCAACGTCCCGAATTGGGCGTAGCGCCCGGTAAGCAGCTTGTGGACGTAGGCCTGATGACCCGTGTCCCAGACGATCTTGTCACGAGGAGATTCCAGAACGCGGTGCAGAGCCAGTGTCAACTCGACGACTCCGAGCGAGGAGCCGAGGTGGCCGCCGGTCCTGGCGACGGTCGAGATTATGTATTCGCGGATCTCACTTGCCAGTGTGTCCAGCTGGCTGTCGGTGAGGCCGCGCAGGTCGCTCGGGCCCTGCAGCCGGGGCAGGATTGCCAATTTCGCTTGCTCCTGGGCGGATCCCCGGGTCGCGCCCTGATGGTCGAGGCGTACTTTCGAGTTGAGAGTCCGGTGCCTCTTGATTTGCCGAATTCATCTACGGGTCCGTCGCCCTTCTGCGTCCCGGGCTCGTCTGAGCGGCAGTCTACCGCTCCTGCTCTGCCACGCCTTGGCGAGAGGCTGACGGCGTCAAGCGGCGGGCCATGGGCTCGCTACTCCCCGTCCGCTGCATCTGCGGCGTGAGCTTCCGCGGCCTCCAGAGCCCCCGAAGAGCGTTCCAGGAGCCTCTGCACTCTGAGCTCGGCCTCTCCGAGCAACGCTGCGCAGCGCTCGTGGAGAGCGACGCCCCGTTCGTACAGGCCTATCGAACGCTCCAGCGGCAAACCGCCCTGCTCGAGTTCGGCGACGGTCCGCTGAAGTTCCAGCAGCGCCTCATCGAACGACAGGGCGGCTACGTCGGAGGCAGCCTCAGTGCCTGGCTGATCACTCACCGCGCTACTCCTCCCGGTCACGATTGACGACTGCCATCGGCTCAATCGGTGCCTTTGGCGTGCGGCTATTCAACGCCTCGTGCGGTGCCGACGAAGGCAACGGACCCGAGGCTTCGAGTACCTCGTTGCCGTTCCTCGAGGCTCGCGCCTCGACCGTCCGATCCAGTCGCACGCCGACGAGCATACCAAGGCGAAGTGACGCCGCGAACGCGAGGACGGCGAAGGCCACGAACGCGACGGCGACGGCGGCCATCTCGATCACGGCCGCCGACCTCGGCCGTCGTGGTCCTCCACCCGGGCGATGAGCTCTCCTCGAGCTACCCGTATGGCAAGCAGATCGCCGGGTGGAGCCTCGGCCGGATCCCGAACCACCGAGCCATCCCGGTCGCGGCGGACGATGGCGTAGCCACGGGCGAGCGTGGCCTGAGGACCGAGCGCCGCCAGGGCGGCGGCGCTCCGCTCCAACGCGGTTCGCGCCGCACCGAGGCGGGCGTTCACTGTCGGCGCGAGGCGGGTCGACAGACCGCCGTCCATTGCACGGCGCCGATTTACGTCGTCCCGCAGACTGCGGGTGGCTCGGTCCAGCAGGAGGCCGGCGCGCTCGCGGGCCTGGGCAAGCTGAGCTGCCGGGCGAAGTCGATCCAGAGCCCGGCTCTCGGCGGCAAGTTGGCCGCGCCCCTCCAGCACTGCCCCGAGGGCGCACGCTCGACCGCGCCGCGCCAGGTCGGCCATGCCCGCGGCCACTTCTCCGCGATCCGGGACAACCAGCTCCGCCGCCGCGGAGGGAGTGGGGGCTCTCATATCCGCGGCGAAGTCGGCGAGCGTTACGTCAACCTCGTGGCCCACGCCACACACGACCGGCACCGGATGGGATACCACGGCCCTGACCACTCGCTCGTCGTTGAACGACCACAGGTCCTCCAGCGAGCCCCCGCCGCGAGCCAGGATGACCACGGCCGGGGCATCTTCCGGCCGCCCCTCGACGCGGCACTGCTCGCCCCACCGCGCCAGACGATCGAGGGCGGCAACGACGCTGGCGGCAGCTCCGTCGCCCTGTACCTGGCAGGGAGACAGGACTAGCCGTGTCAGCGGCCAGCGCCTGTTGACGACGTGGCAGATATCGTGCCACACAGCCCCCGTCGCGCTCGTGGCGACGCCGATCACGGCCGGCCGGTAGGGCAGAGGCCGCTTTCGAGCGGAGTCGAAGAGGCCTTCGGCCGCCAGCCGGGCTTTCAGGGCTTCGAACCGCAGGGCCAGGTCGCCGAAGCCAGCCGGCTGGACGGCCGTCACGTAGAGCTGATAGACGCCCTGGGCCTCGAACAGGTCCACCCGGCCATGGGCCACGACACGCAGCCCGGTTCGAGCCTCGAACGGGGACGCCAGGCGGTCGTCGCGAAAGAAGACGCAGGCCAGCTGGCTGCGTTCGTCCTTGAGCGTGAAGTAGCAGTGACCGGCGGACGAGACGGTGACGCGACCAACCTCGCCCTCGACCCAGACGTCGCGCAGGGCCGCATTGGCGCGCACGGCATCGCGGACAGCGCGAGTAACCTCGCTGACGCCCAGGATCCTCAAAGCGAATGCGGCCTCCGAAGCTCCAGGCGTCGGCGTGGGCGTAGCGCTCAGCGTCTTGGGTGGCGCGGCGGGCGGAACGACCGCCTCCGATCCGGCTGCGGGCTGGCGCGCCGGCACCGTGGAACCGACGTCGTCGACAGCGTCCCAGGCGGGCAGAGCCCAGTCGGGTGGTTCTCCCGGACGGGTGCGGCGAGCACCCCGATCCTCCGGGGGCAAATCGCCCCACAGCTGATCGCTCTCCGGGGGCCCCGAGCGAGTCACCGACAGGTCCTCCTGGGTCCGACTTCGGCCGTCACCTTCGGACTTCGGTCAGAGTCGGGTCTGATACTCCCCGGTTCGAGTGTCGACGCGAACGAAATCGCCTTCGTTCACGAAGATGGGCACCTGGATCGTAAGGCCGGTCTCGAGGCGCGCCGCCTTGCGTGCGCCGGTCTGAGTGTCCCCGGCAAAACCGGGCTCCGTCTCGACGACCTTCAGGTCGACCGTGACCGGCAGCTCCACGCCGATCGTCTCGCCCTGGTAGCTGGTGCGATCCAGAAGCAGGCTGTCCTTGAGGTAGTTGACGGCATCGTCGAGTTGCTCGGACGTGAGGCTGAACTGCTCGTAGCTCTCGGTCTCCATGAAGTGGTAGTCGTTGCCGTCCTGATAGAGGAACTGGATCTGGCGATGGTCCAGCTGTGCGCGCGGCCACCTGTCACCCGCCTGGAAGGAACGCTCGACCGTCTGCCCTCGCTTGACGTTGCGGAGCTTGATGCGGACCTGGGCCGAGCCTCGTCCAATCTTGAGGTGGTGGTAGTCGAGGATCTGCCACAGATCGCCGTCGAGCTCGATGACCACACCCTTGTGCAGGTCGCTTGTCGAAATCATGTGCCGACGGGCTCCTCAGGATGATAGCGGGACGTTTGCGACCGTCCCTGCCGAGGCCAGATTGTAGCGGAGGGAGGCTCTTCCAAGATCGGCCGCGTCCCGGTGCGTCGAGCGCAGCCTGGCAGACATCCTCGCCGTCCGGTCCCGTCTCGAGGATCAAACGCCGACAACGAGCACGTCCCTGGTGAACCCGGTGAGCCGCTCGATATCCCGACGGCTCCTGTCGAAGAGAACGAGATCCTCGATGCGTACGCCGGTCTCGCCGTCGAGATAGATGCCGGGCTCGACGCTGAAGACGGTCGGGCTGGGCAGCGGGTCGTCAGAGGCGGCCCGGCTCAAAGACGGCAGCTCGTGCGTGGCAAGGCCGATGCCGTGGCCCGTCCCGTGACCGAAATGATCGCCGTGGCCGGCAGCCTCGATGATCTGCCGCGCGGCAGCGTCGACCGCTCGGCCGCCGGGCGAAGGCTCCCCGCCCCGCACAGCGGCTTCCAGGAAGGCCAGCGCTGCGGCCTGCGCTGCGGCCACTATCTCGTAGATCTCCAGATCTCGCGGACCTGGCTCCCCAACGAACAGGGTCCGCGTCATGTCGCTGCGATACCCATCGACGTTCGCCCCGAAGTCGAACAGCAGGACCTGGCCAACGCGGATCTCGCGGCCGGAGGGCTTCCCGTGCGGCAGAGCGGCGTTCGGTCCGACCAGGCAGGCGATCCCGAAGGCGAGGGCATCGGCGCCGCCTGTCCGCATCTCCCATTCGAGGGCCAGGGCCAGTTCGCGCTCGGTCTGACCCGGCTTGATACGACGCAGTATCGCGGCCACCGAGCGATCCGCGACGGCGCAGGCGGACCTGATCCGGTCGATCTCCGCCGGCTCCTTCGTGGCCCGGTCGGCCTCGACCCACTCGCCGGCTTCCACCAGTTCGACGTCCGGCGCCGCGGCCGCAAGCTCATGCCAGAGGTGATGGCTGACGAGGTCCGATTCGACGGCTACTCGCCGCGCCCCCAGACTCCCGACCAGGCTCGGCCAGATCGCGGCCAGGTCGTATGTCGTGGCTTCAATCCGGGCGCCCGGTGCCTGCGCGGCGGCCTGCAGCCGGTAGCGGCTGTCGGCCAGCACGACGACCTGATCCGCCGACACGATGAACCGCCCGGAGTTGCCCGCAACACGATCCTCGCCGTCATCGAGCGAAAAGCCGGTCAGGTAGCGCATGTGTTCGGGCCGAATGCCGAAATAGGCATCCATGCCGCTCGCAGCCATTCGGGCCCGCAATCGAGCCAGGCGCTCGGGCCTGGCTGCGACGTCCGCCTCGGCCCATCGGGCTCGGTCGGCGTCTGTCGGCGGCGCGGGGAAGTCGGCTGGATGGGGCAAAGACCGAACGAGCTTCGTCATGGCCTCATGGTAGCCCCGACGTTCGCCAACTCCACGCCGAAAGGCACCGGGTCGAAACCGCAGGTACGCGCCAGTCGGTCGCACACGTCCCGCTTCCCGGCGTTCTCCACCTCAGTTCGTGTAGCCGTACTTCTTGAGGTTGGCGTCCTGCTCGGCCTGCGTCTTGGCAAACGCATGCCCGCCCGTGCCGTCGTTCTTGGCCAGGAAGTACAGGTAACCATCGGCCGTGTCAGGTGCCATTGCCGCCGCCAGGGACGGCGCGCTGGGCGAGCAGATTGGAGTGGGCGGCAGGCCGGCGTGATGGTAGGTGTTGTACGCGGCCAGGGCCCCCGGGAACACAACCTGGCTCAGCGCGCCGGTAGTCGTGATCGGGTTCCAGAACGTGTAGTTCACCCACGTCTCTATGTTGGGGTTGTCCTGCAGCCAGACCGAGTCGTTGGCGTAGTTGAGCGTGGGGTCGGCGTCGAGAAGCCCCGTCGGCCACAGCTTCGGGTTCAGACGGTTCACGTAGACCCCGGCGATCGGCGCCCTATCGGCATCGATCTTGGCCTCCGTCTCCACCAGTGAGGCGATCTGGACCGTCTGGTAGATCTGGTCCGGCGGCAGTGCGAGCAGCCCCGGCGGCGCGTGGCTCACGAATGCATCCAGGAGCATTCGCAGCAGCTCAACCGGCGTCGTATCCGGCGCAACCTGGTAGGTGGCTGGGAACAAGAATCCCTCCAGCGAAGCGCCGGCCGGCAGCTTGAGCCAGGGGTATTGGGAGAGAAGATCGGTCGGCGGATGGATCGCGAGGTCATAGAACTGACTGATGTTCATCGTAAGAGGAGCCGTCGGATCGTCCGGGTTCGCCTCCTTGTACTCCAACTCGGCGACCATCTGCTCTATGCGCAGCCCTTCCCGGAATGTAATGCGGACGGTTGGTGGCGCGGCCGGCGCCGAGGTCAGGTTGGCGATGATCTGATCGACCGTCATGGACCTGCTGACGACGTGCCGTCCGATCTGGAAGCTCTGCGTCGCTCCCTTCTCGATCGCCTCGTAGACGAACGCCCGAGCGTCCTGGATGACGCCGGCCTCGACGAGCTGGTCGCCGATCTGCGCCGGCGTGGCACCGGTGGCGATCACGATGGGGACGACCTCCGTGTCGGTCGCGTCGACCGGCTGACTGATGCTGGACCAGAGCGATCCTCTCACGATGTCCGACACGAACGGGAGCTGCAGCGCAGTCGGGTTCTCGGCCGCCCAGTCCACAATGCCGTTCCTCACGACGGGCAAGGCGACGAAGAAGAGGCCGCCGACGACCAGGCCTCCGAGCACGAACGCGAAGGCGATGAAGCGCAGGATGGGGCTCAATCCGCTGAATCGGTCCTTGCGGTAGTCCCGCCTGGTCGCGAACGGCCTCGGTCCCCGGCCGGCCGCGATCTCCGCAGGATCGGGCGGGATGTAGTCGTCCCAGCCCGAATCGATTACGGGACGCCTCGGTTCCTCCGACGCTACGCCGCCGACCCCGGCCCCTCTCGGCTTGCCTCCGCCCCTTACCGTCATGAGGTACTCCGCTCCGAATTCTCGGTCGTGGTCGCGTCCAACTCGTCCTGCAGTATCAGAGCCGCCGCCTCCCTGTCGACGCGAGCCCGGTAGGCCTCGCGTTGGGCGGCGCTCGGGGGCCCGCCGGACCGGCCTCGGCCGGCTCCCCCGATCCGACGCTCCGCGCGTTCGCTGGTCAGCCGCTCGTCTCGAAACCACAGCGACAGGCCCGTCGCAGAGGCCACGGCTTCCGCCCACTGCCGCGTCCGGGTCGCCTGAGGTCCTTCGCCGCCATCCATGTCGAGCGGCAATCCTACGACCATAACCGCGGCTTCGTGCTCGGCAGCAAGACGCGATATTGCGGCGGCGTCCTGGGCTACACTCCTGCCGCGGCTGAGCGTTGCGAATGGAGAGGCGGTACGCGTCTCCAGATCGCCCAGAGCGACGCCGATCCGGCGCTCGCCCAGGTCGATGCCGACGATGTGGCGCGACTTGCCGGCAGCCGAATCTCCAGGCACGGCCGTCAGCTCGACGTCGGATTCGCCGATGGAGCCTCCGACGGGGCGATCGACGGAGAGGGCGACGGGGATGGCTCTATCGACGGAAACGGCGACGGCGAGGGCGAGCCTTCGACCGAAGGCGTCTCGGTGACGCCGGACGTGGGGAAATACGACTCAGAGGCCGGCTCCGAGGGCTCCATCGAGCTCACTGGCGGCGAAGACGCGGCTTCGCCCGTGCCCGGCGGCACGACCGCCGGAACCTTGGTAGCGCTGGCACCACCGCTCGACGACGCGCCTGGACTCGGTCCCTGCGACGGAACCACTACCTGAATGTCGATCCGGAAATCGAAGCTCGGCATCGTAGTCGCCCAATCCGGAGAGACCGATATCTCGGCTTGCCCATAGCTCGAGAGGATCGATCGAGCGTCGTCGAGCGACTTGCCCTTGACCGCCGCACGAAGCTGGGCGACGTCGACGATCGGAACCTCGACCGCCTGCACTGTCACCGGAACGACGACAGTCGTTCCCCCAGCGGCAGCAGTCCCGAGGCTCGAAGTCACGGAGTTCCCCACGATCGAGTAGCCGGTCCGGACCGCCGCGCGGACGCGTCGCTCTGCGAGCGTCGTCGCAGTCGTCAAGTCGGCCGTTGTCGCCGTGCCCGTGCCCTGGCAATCGAGCTGGAACGACGCCACCGCCTGATTCAGGAGCCCCTGGGGATCGGGGCTGCAGACGGCAGCGCCCAGGTGTGCCGATCCGGTGAACAGCGTGGGCCCGGACGTCGCGGCAGCCGCCGATCTCACATCCGCCTGGAAGCTGGAGTCGAGATCGGCGAGAAGGCTGGCCTCCGCCTTGTCGATGTCAGATTGCTGAATCTGCGGCGTGACGGTGTGAGTACCGCCGGTGGTCGCGTTCGCGTTGCCCACCGGGTGAGAGGCGACCAGCGCCGAAGCGAGATCGGTCGGCACGTTGACGATGGCATTCGCGGCCACATTGCCCGACAGCCCTTTGTTGACCGCCACGATCGGCGCCTCGGCGGTGCCGCGGGTGATCGTGGTGCCGGAGACGGTGGCTTTCGGTACGGTCACAGTAGAAGCGGTGGTGAACGCGATCCCACCGGCGGTCGAGACACGCGTCCCGGCTAGAACGGGCACGGCCAGGTATGTGTTGAGGCTCACGAACGTAACTGTGCCAGTGGCGGCCGTATCGACGACGTTCTGGCCCGTCGCGTCGAAAGTGCCCGATGCGTCGACCGCGAAAGCCTTGCTCAGACCGGGCACCGTGCCCGTCTGATCGTTTGCCGCGACAACACTCGGGTCGACCTTGACGCTGACGGTCATCGGTCCAACCGAGTCCTCGCGCAGGGTCAGGACGACGTTGGCGCTTGGGTAGAAGAAGAAGGCGGCCGCGCCAACGACGGCGACGACCAGCATCGTTACCCCGACGACCAGGGCGCGGGAGATCCGGACGCGCCTCTTCGGCCCACCGTTCGCGGGTGAGCTGCCCGCGATCCTCGTCATGCCGGTTCCCCCCGGCCGATTCGCTCCCTCAGCTGGCGCAACGGTCAGTGCCAACTCGTCGAGAGCGTCGGAGACGTCGTTGGGCGACCGGCCGTGCAAACCGCGGGCGATCGCCGCTTCAGCCCTCTCGTACTCGGCGACGGTCGTGTACACGGCCAGCTCGGCCGTCCTGGCGACGGACTGCACAGACGGGTCGGCGGCGATGATCGCGAGGCGCTTGTGGCGGTGCTTCGCTTCGAGTGCCAGCAGCCGAAAGTTGATCCGAGACGTCGCCACACGCGAGCCGCCGGACAACACCAGGGCGAGGCGGCTGTCCGCCGAGTCGCGGATCCGCGCCGCAGCCGAGGTGATCTCATCGTCGACATCGAGGTAGTAGATCGCCATGGGCTACATCTTCATCGCTCGCAGGACGCGACGCAAAGCGAGGTCCAGTGGGTCTTCGTTGCTCTGGAGCTCGATAGCCTGGTACGCCAGACCGAGCGGCGTCACGTCCTGCTGGTCGACCAGCAAATGCGTACCGTCCTTGATGCGTTCGACTTGCGCCGGAGTGATCACGCAGACCTCCGGAGGGCGGCTGAACGGCAGGCGCTTCCAGAAAGCCTCGCCCCGGAGGGCGGCGTCGATCTCCGGGAGATGCGAACCGCCGCCGCAGAGATATACGCGTCCAGGCAGGAGATCGCCCTCGGCCAGCTCGTCCAGCACCAGCTCGACGCCGGCGGCCCAGATTGCCACGTCGTCGGCGACGATCCTGGCCACTTCATCGCGCTGCTCGACCAGGACGCCACGCGCATAGTCGATCTTCATCTCCTCGGCCCGTGGGAACGGCAGATCCAGGCGGTCGGCGATGGACTTGGTGAATGCCCGCCCGCCCAGAGCGAACATCCGCGTCCCTTCGATCCCGCCGTGCCGGACGAGGGCCACGTCGGTGGTCCCGCCGCCGATGTCGATGAACAGCGCTCCGGATTGCTGTACCTGCTCGCTGGCCAGAACGCGGGCCACGGCATACGGTTCGGCGACGATCTCGAGAAGCTCCAGCTCCAGCTGCTCGGCCACGCTCTGGAGGGCACCCAGATGGACCAGGGGGGCGAACGCGTTGAACACGCTGATCTTGACGTGGCGGCCCTGGAACCCGACCGGGTTTGTGACCGGATAGCCGTCGATTTGGGCGCCAGTGACCGCAGCGTGAACCAGCCGTACATCGACCTGGGGCAGACCCGTCTCCCAGGTGATGGCTCGCTCGGCTTCGCGGAGAGCCTCTCGCTGGACGCCGTTGATCAGCTTCTGCAGTTCGGCATCCGTGATGACCGTGTCGGCGCGCTTCCGCTCCTGCGACTGGATCGTCGTGAAGCCTTTGACCAGTTCCCCGGCAATGCCGATGACGCACTGCGTCGGCCGGAAGCCGGCCATCTCCTCGGCCTCCTGGAGCGCGACGGAGCAGTTGTCCACGACCGCGTTGATGTCCGTCACCGTCCCGGACTGCATATGGGCCAGGCCTTGGCGCTTGCGCCCGACACCCCGAACGGTGCCCATGCCGGCATCGTCGATCTCGAAGACCAGAGCCTTGACGAACTCGGTGCCGATGTCCAGCGCGGTACAGGCGGCCAGAGCCGACACCTCTTCCCGGCCCCAGATCCTCCGCCAGAACGCCACGGCCGCTCCCCTAGCTGCGGGCTCGATGCCCGGCCACACCAAGTGTATCCGCGATGGCGGCCATCGCCGAAGCGATCCCGTCCCGCCGGCTGCCCATCCCTTGAGCCATCTCCGGCCGGCCTCCTCCGCGGCCTTCCATTGACGTCATGGCGACCTTGACTAGCTCACCGGCCGAGATGCCACGCTCGACCAGGTCCGGGCTCACGCTGACGAACATCTGCGGAGCGTCGGCGTCGAAGGCGACGGCGATCACGCCCGACCCCAGGGCCGCCCGGATCTCCTTCGCGAAGCCCTTCCATTGCTCGGGCGATTCAAACGCCCCAGCGTGAGCAACTAGCTTCACCCCGGGAGCGACCTCCTTCGCGCCTCGCGCGAGGTCCGAGGCTTTGGGCAGTCCGGCCCCGCCGGTCCGCAGGCGGCGGCGGGCCTCGCGCAACTCCCCCTGCAGCGCCGCCACCCGCTCCGGTGCGGCATCGACTGAAGGAGCGCCGACAGCATCTGCGATTTGCTCGAGAAGGGCGACCCGCTCCCGCACCAGGGCGTCCGCTCCGTCTCCGGTCAGGGCCTCGACGCGGCGCATGCCGGCGCCGATGCTGCGATCGGCGGTTATCACGAAGCCGCCTATCTGTCCCGACGCGGCGCAGTGGGTGCCACCGCAGAGCTCGAGCGAGTAGCCCTCGACTCGAACGGTGCGGACCAACTCGCCGTACTTCTCGTCAAAGAAGGCGTCTGCTCCGGCCGAGATGGCGTCGGCCATCGGCTGAACTACCGTCGTGACGGGGCGGTTCTCGCGAACGACCTGCCGGACCTCGTCCTCGATGGCCCGCTTCTCGTAGGCCGTGAGCGACCGATCCAGCGGATAGTCGAAGCGGAGGTAGTCCGGCGCCACGAGCGAACCGGCCTGGTGGGCCTCCGGCCCGACGACGTTCCGCAGGGCCCGGTGGAGGAGATGCGTGGCGGTGTGGTTGCGCATGATCCGCGCCCGCCGCTCGGCGTCAACGCGGGCCGCGACCCGATCCCCGACTTTGAGCCTGCCGTGAAGCTGCCCGCGATGGACGAAAAGCCCGGCGATGGGCTTCTGCGTGTCATCAACGCTGAACAGCGCACTGCCTCCGTCGGCCTCGAGCAGCTCCCCCCGGTCTCCGACCTGTCCACCGCCTTCGCCGTAGAAGGGAGTAGCGTCCAGGACCACCTCCGCCTCGCCGTTGCCGGTGAGCTCCTGATACTCGATTCCATCGCGAAGGATGGCTACGATCCGGCTCTCGGCCTCCGTCCCCTCGTAGCCCAGGAACTTCGTCTCGCCGGCCCGCCTCAGGATGGCCTGGTAGAGATCGCCGAGCTCGGCCAGACGGGTCAGATCGGCTTTAGTGCCCTTGCGACTCCGCTCCTTCTGCTCGGCCATAGCCGCGGCGAAGCCTTCGCGGTCGACCCTCACTCCGTACTCGGCGGCCATGTCGACGGTGAGATCGACGGGGAACCCGTATGTGTCGTGAAGGCGGAAGGCCACGTCGCCGGGAAGCACGGGGGCATCGGCCGGGAGACCGTCAGGCAGCCGGCCAATCGTCCGCTCGCCCTTAGCCAGCGGCGCAAGTGCCGCGTCGAGGTGGCTCGTACCCGTCTCGAGGGTCCGAGCGAATTGTGCCTCCTCCTGACGCACCACCTTCAAGATCCTGTCGCGTCGCTCGATCAGATGGGGATAGGCCTCGCCCATGACATCGACGACGACCCCGGCGGTCACGTCCATGAACGGCTCCCGCCGGCCAAGCAGTCGGCCGTGCCGCACGGCACGACGCAGAATCCTCCGCAGCACGTAGCCGCGCCCCTCGTTGGACGGCGCCACTCCGTCGGCCACAAGGAACGTGACGGCGCGCGAGTGATCGGCGATTACCTGGTAACTGAACCGCTCCGCCTCGAAAGCTTCGGGATCGTGGCCGAGGAGATCACGCATCGCGGCATGGATGGGCGTGAACAGGTCCGTGTCGTAGTTGGTAGACACTCCCTGTATGACACTGGTCAGTCGCTCGAGACCCATCCCCGTGTCGACCGACTTCATCGGCAGCGGCACCCGCGTGCCGTCGGCGCGCTGCTCGAACTCCATGAAGACGAGATTCCAGATCTCGAGCCAGCGCGGGCAGTTCTCCGAGTGGTCCGGCATGCAGTGCGGTCCTTCGCTGAATTCCACCCCACGGTCAAAGTGGAGTTCAGAGCATGGGCCGCATGGCCCGGTCTCGGCCATGCGCCAGAAGTTGGCGTCGTCGCCCGCCTCGACGTTACCCCAGCGAGCTATTCGTTCGGCCGGGACACCGATCTCGTCGTGCCAGATGCCGTAGGCTTCCTCGTCGTCGGAGTAGACGGTCACACCGATCCGATCGGCTGGGATCTTGAAGTCCTCGGTCAGCAGTTCCCAGGCCCAGCGGATCGCCTCGCTCTTGAAGTAGTCGCCGAAGCTCCAGTTGCCCAGCATCTCGAAGAAGGTGTGGTGACGAGTCGTGCGCCCAACCTCTTCGAAGTCGTTGTGCTTGCCGGCGACGCGCAGACAGCGTTGGTAGTCAGCGGCCCGGACATAGCTCCGCTTCTCCCGCCCGGTCAAGACGTCCTTGAACTGGACCATCCCGGAGTTGGTAAACAGCAGAGTCTGGTCCGCCGCGGGCACGAGCGAGGCGCTGGGCACCACGGTATGGCCGCGTTCGGCGAAGAACTCGACATATCGGCGGCGAATCTCCGCCGCGCTGAGGCAGGGAATCGGCAAGTCAGGCATCGCCGCTAACGGTACCAAACGGCGGCGCAGGAGCGTGGCCGAGCGACACGCCGGATCGGTCGCTTCGACTCAAGAAACTCACGTCCCGGGTTGTTTCAGCTGCCTCTCAGGTGCCCAGAACAGCATTGGAAGCCGGTTCAACCAGCCTCTGCGGTTTCGCCCTTCGACATGGCCGTTACTGGGAAGTCCCCCGGGCGGCACCTGTGCGAGCCGACGATTGAGAAGAGATACGCCCGCTGGCAGCGGCGAACCCTCTGCCGAATAGCCACGCGGCCTAGCCGCGCGCCCGGTCAGGCAAGCCCTGAACGTCTGGGCGTGCAGATCTCGGCAAGGTTGGCCTCGCTTGGCGGCGACCTTGCTACTGGAGTTGTCACCACTTGGAAACGACTGAACGGCCGCGTGCCTCGCGGCAGGCGCTCGACGGCAGTCTCGCTTGGGCGGCCTCGGAATTGGCCGCGGTCGCTCTGCCGCGACCCGGCGAGCTCCTGCGGCTCACTGCCGCGACTCTCACCTTTCTGGCGGTCTTTGAACTCTCAGGCCGCGCCCAGCATCCGTTCGGAGCGATGTCGCCCGGGCTGTATGTGACCGTCGTCGATTCCATCGTGCCCTGCGTCGCGGCCGCCGTGGCTGCGTTTGCGATGTACCGCCCGTTGCGCGCGCTTATCCTGATTCTGGCCCTGACGCCGCTTTGGAATACCGCCTACATCTCATGGCAGGTTGGCCCGGTACAGGTCATCCTGCAGACCGTTTTCGTTCTCACCCTGGCAGTCGGTGTCGCGATCAACCGGCCGGTCGCCGGGAGCTACTTGTGGTCGGCGGCCGACCTGAGCGCTGCCGGTCGAACGAAGGGCTTCGCCTCCTTCCGGCTCGCCGAGCTGGCAACCGTTGGATTCCTCGCCATCGCCGGTCTATCCACGCTGGCGTCGCACAACGTCACTCTGAGCGCAACGGTCCTCCTGCACGGCATCGTAGAGCCGATCGTACTGGCAGCCATCCTCGTAGTTCTCCGGCCGTCGCGAAGAAGCCTCGTTGCGGTCGGGGTGGCTCTCGGCATTTCGATTGGACTCGGGACGTTGCTCAATGTCCTGCAGTCGCTTCCGATCATGACATCGTTCGCAGCCGTCCAGGCGAACCGACTCCTCTTCGCCCGCGCCTCGTTCTACAACGTGGGGCTCTTCGCGGCCGCCGGGGCCATGACCGTGCCGCTCGTCATCGCAGCGTTGGCAGCGCGCCGTGCCGTTGCTCTGCCGAGGTGGGCGACGAATCTCTTGCTCGTCGTTCTGGCCGCCGGTTTGGCTGGACTCTTCTTCTCGCTGTCCAAGAGCGCCTGGATCGCGACCGCCGGCGGGACGGTCCTGCTGCTGATGCTGCTCGTGGCGAGCTGGCGACGGCGCCTGGCCGTCCTGGTGGTCGGCGTGGCGATGTCGACCTTGTTCATCCCCTGGCCGGCCTTCTTCCTGCAGGTTGCGCCCAGCGTGAACCAGGGTTACCGCACGATGATGGTGGCGCTGGTTGGCGAGAGCAGATTCGACTCCTGGAATCCAGCCACGCTCGCCGGCCACGGATCTTTGGCTGAGCGCTTCTACGCCATTGACGGGGCCGTGCGGATGGCCCTGGCCAATCCAATCCTTGGCGTGGGCCTGGACCAGTTCGGGGTCAACTACGCGAACCCGGCATACAGGCCACCGCAGGCCCTCGACACCCTCGATCACGCCCACTCCTTCTTCCCGGAGATTGCCGCCGAACTGGGACCGGCCGCAGCGGTGCTCGTGTTCGTCATCTACGCGGCCGCCCTGTGGGCCATGTGGCGGGTCTACCGGAGCGCACGAGATCAACTGACACGCATTCTGTCCGCCGGGCTGATCGCCTCGATCGTGGCCTGGCTGGTCGTTGCCACTGCATTCGGCTGCGACATATACCGGCCCGCTCGCGACCTGTCGTCTGACGTCGTGGCTTCGGTTGTTGTCCTTGGAGCCGCGATTGCGCTGGCGCGGACGGTTCACTCCGAGAAGCCGTGGAGGCCTTCGGAGCCAACTCGCAACGTCATCACCTAGCTTCTGCGCCACCTGGTCCACAGACCAGACCCGGCGATCACGGCCCCGACCAGGGCCCCCAGGGCCAGGCCGCGAGTGAACGCGAGCAGCCTGACGTCTGGACCTCCGGAGTCCGCCCGATGCAGCAGCGCGTGACGCAGAAGCGACCCGATCACGGGCGCCGATCCGATGCATTAGAAGGGCCAAGAATCGACAGGACCTCGACGAACCAGATGCCGCCCCAGGCAACCAGCGAGGCCGCAATCACGTGGAAGTCCCCGATCCGAATCGGGTCGATGCCGAGTCGGCCGCCGACAGCGTCGCCCGCCCACGCCCCAAGCGTCGCCGCCGCCAATGAGATTGCCAGCCGGGCGCCTCCGCGGCCACGCAGGAACAGGAACAGCGCGGTCTGGAAACCGCCGACGAGCAAGGCGAGGACGGGGGCAGGACCGATAGCCACTCAGCGAGTATAGGGAGCCGGTCAGCCCCCNNAGCTCAGCGGCCGGACGGTCGCTGCGGCGGCGCAGCCCCGGTGTCGAATCTGAACCTCGGCACGGAAACTGCCGTCGTCGCCACCCGGTCCCACGCCTGCGACGAAGGCGACCTCCTCCACTTCGAACCGTCGCGTTTCCAGGTCCGCTCGCCGGCCGAGCTTGATGACGTTGGCGACGGCGTCGATCCTCCAGACGTAGCGCGGTTCGCCCAGAGCCACGCCCACGCCCTGCCTCTGGCCAACCGTGTAACCTGCCGCGCCGAAGTGCTCGCCAACCCGCCGACCGTCGACGTCGATCAGGGGTCCGGGCTCAGCCTGCCACCCGGATCGTTCACGAAGCACGTCCCGGTAGTTGCCCCGCGGAACGAAACAGATCTCCTGGCTGTCGCGCTTCTCTGCCGTAGCCAGGCCAAGTGCTCGAGCCGCGTCGCGGACCTGCGGTTTGGTCATATCGCCCAGAGGGAAACGGGTGCAGGCGAGCTCGGATTGGCCCAGGCCGTAGAGGAAGTAGCTCTGGTCCTTGTTCCGGTCGCGCCCGCGAAGCAGCCGATAGCCAGTTCGAGTGGCGTCCGAGGCGGCATCGGCCTCGCCGCCGTCTCGCCAATCGCCGGGAGTGGCCACTCGGGCGTAGTGGCCGGTGGCCACGGCCTCGCATTCGTAGGTCAGCCGAGCCCGGCCCAGCAGCGCCCCGAACTTGACGAGGGTGTTGCAGTCGACACACGGGCTCGGAGTGCAGCCTTCCAGATAGGCCCGCAGGAATGGCTGGAGAACGCCCTCCTCGAACTCGCGCTCGAGATTCATGACGTAGAAGGGGATATCGAGCTGGGAGGCAACGCGGCGAGCGTCCTCAGCCGCATCCAGCGAGCAGCAGCTGCGCCGGAATGGCGAGTAGCTGTCAGCAACGTCGCTCAGCCGCATCCACACACCGATGGCCTCGTCGCCCCCTGCCTTGACGAGCGCTGCGGCAACCGATGAGTCGACCCCACCGGACATCGCGACGAGGACACGGGCCTTCGCACGAGTTCGCCCTGTCACCCGGCCGGCGCCTCTGTCCCCACATGATCTGCGGTCGCGTCCCCTGGCGCGAGCGCCCTCACGAGCGCGGCCATCTCCTGCGCGCGCAGGACCGCCGCGGCCTCTCGCTGATGGGCCAGCGTCCGTACAACCATCTCGGCCGCCTCGGCAATCTCGGCAGCTGTCGTCGTACGACCCAGCGAGAAGCGTAACGCTCCTCTGGCCTCCTCCTCCGGATAGCCCATGGCACTCAGCACGTGGCTGACCTCGTTCGATCCGCTCACACAGGCGGATCCCGTCGAGCAAGCGAGTCCTCCCAGGTCGAGCGCCATCGTGACGGCGCCGCCCTCCAATCCCGGCGCCACGAACGAAGCGATTCCCGGCAGCCGCTCGCCGGGGTGACCCGTCTCTTGGACCCCCTCGGAGCTACGGACCGTCGCGGCGAAGGAGTCGCGCAGCCCTCGCATGCGCGGGGCCGTGGCGGCCCGCTCCGCGACTGCAAGTTCCAACGCCACGGCCATCCCCACAGCACCGGCGACATCTTCGGTTCCCGCCCGACGGTAGCGCTCCTGCGCGCCGCCCTGCTGCTGAGCCAGGATGTTCGTCCCGTGCCGGACGAATAGCGCGCCCGCGCCTTTCGGCCCCTCGAACTTGTGGGCGGCAATGGTAAGCAGATCCACATCCAGGGCGTTCACGTCGATCCCAAGGTACGGGGCCGCCTGGACCGCGTCAGTGTGGAGGAGGACCCCTTTGTGGCGCCTTACGCGTGCCGCGATCTCGGCGATTGGCTGAATCGTGCCAACCTCGTTGTTGGCGAGCATCACACTCACCAGGATCGTCTTTGGAGTGATCGCCGCCTCGACATCGTCCGGGTCCACGCGGCCGTATCGGTCCACCGGGAGTTCCACGATCTCGAAGCCGAACTTCTCCAGATAGCGCATCGCATGCCCGACCGAGTGGTGCTCCACGGAGCTGGTGATCACCCGATGCCCCCGCGCCTTGCCGGCCCAGGCCGCACCCTTGACCGCAAGATTGTTGGCTTCGGTTCCGCCGGAAGTGAAGACGACCTCGCGCGGCATGGCTCCGAGTGCGCGCGCCACTATTTCGTGAGCCTCATCGAGGGCCGCGCGCGCGCGCCGGCCGAACCCGTGCGAGGAGGAGGCGTTGCCGAAGTGCTCAGTCAGATATGGCAGCATCGCCTCGAGGGCTTCGCGCCGCAGAGGGGTGGTGGCGGCGTGGTCGAGGTAGATCGGCATCGCCGAGATTGTACGCCGGTAGGCCCCGGCCTCCCGGCGCCGAGGCCGGGACGGGACCTACTCGCCCAGCGTGGCTCGCATGTGCCGCCGGTCGTTGCGCAGACCGAACAGGATTCCCACGATGCCGCCCGCATACGACATGGCGCCCACGCCCCACTCAGTTTGGAAGCCGTAGCCATCCGGCCCGGAGTGCGCCGACATCAACCCGACGGGTCCAATGCTCAGACTCATCGAGTCCACGCCGGCAATCGAAACCACAGCCCCGATGCAGCCGGCCATGGCGGCGCATCCGAAGAAGACCACTACCCAGCCAAGAAGGCCGCACCTGCAGACCTGGACTATCCTGGCCCTCATCTCGCCATCCCTCTGACTCGCACTCGGGCTCATGCCCGGCTACGAGAGGATAGATCGACGGGCGGGCCGCGTGACGCCTATCGCGCGTCACGCTCCGAGGCGGCCCGCTGCTCGTATTCCCTGCCGGCGATGCGGCGACGATCGTGCACCGAAAGAACCCGCTTGCGCAATCGGATTGAGTGCGGCGTCACCTCGACAAGCTCGTCGACCCCGATGAACTCAATCGCGGACTCAAGCGTCAGCTCGCGCGGCGGAGTGAGTCGGATCGCCTCGTCGTGCGAGTGGGTCCTCATGTTCGTCAGTTTCTTCTCTTTGGTGGCATTGACGTCCATGTCCTCGTTGCGAGCGTTCTCGCCGATGATCATGCCCTCGTAGACGTCCACGCCGCTGCCAATGAACAATTCGGATCGCTCTTGGAGGCTGTACAGCGCGTAGCCATTTGAGGTGCCCTGACGATCAGCCACCACCACGCCGCTCGTCCGATGCGTGACCTCGCCAGCCCACTCACCGTAGCCCTCGCCAATCTGGTGCATCAGTGCAGTTCCACGCGTTTCGGTCAGCAGCTGGCCCCGGAAGCCGATCAGGCCGCGCACGGGGATGACGTACTCCATGCGAACGCGACCGTCAGCGTCGGTGCTCATCTGCTCCAGACGAGCCTTCCGGTCAGCGAGGGCCGCCTGGACCGGGCCGATGAAGTCCGGCGGGATGTCCACCGTAATGCGCTCGTATGGCTCGTGGACCTCGCCGTCGATCGTGCGCAGGATCACCTCGGGCCGGCTGACCTGGAGCTCGTAGCCTTCACGGCGCATCTGTTCGATGAGAATCGCCAGCTGGAGCTCGCCCCGGCCGCGGACCTCGTACGTGTCCGCGGAGTCGGTCGGCTCGAACTCGATGGAGACGTTGCCCAGAACTTCCCTGTCCAACCGCTGCTTGATGTGGCGACTGGTCACGTAACGCCCCTCACGCCCGGACAGTGGTGACGTGTTGGCCCCGAACGTCATGCTCAGGGTCGGAGCGTCCAGGTCCAGGCGGGGCATCGGACGGGGATCGCCCGGATCGGTGATCGTGTCGCCAATCGTCACGTCGGGGATGCCCGCTACGGCAACGATGTCGCCGGGCCCGGCTTCGTCGATGTCNNGTCGTGTCCTCTGCCTCGTCGCGGACTATCGCGATCCGCCCGCCAAACCTGATCTTCCCGTTCCAGATGCGCCCGACCGCCATTCGACCGACGTAGTCGTTGGCTGACAGGTTGGTCACGAGAAGCTGGAGCGGGTAATCGGGGATGTATCGTGGCGCCGGCGTGTGCTCGACCAGCAGCTCGAACAGCGGACGCAAATCCGTGCCAGGCTCCGCCAGGTCCATGGTCGCCGTTCCGGCCTTGGCGTTCGTGTAGACCACCGGGAA
>PMNU01000105.1:1104-6181 GCA_003165675.1 Chloroflexota bacterium | reverse complement strand
CGGTGCCTGCCACGGGCGCAGGGTCCGGCTTCATCGTCAGCGCCAATGGCCTGATCCTGACCAACAACCACGTGGTCACGGGCGCGTCGTCGCTGACGGTCACTCTGGACGACACCAGCCAGCTGCCGGCAACGGTCGTGACGACCGATCCGACGCACGACCTGGCTCTGATCAAGGTCGACGCTACCGGCCTGACGCCGGTCACGCTCGGCGACTCGAGCGCCGTCCAGGTCGGGCAGCTGGCCATCGCCATCGGCAGCCCGCTCGGCACCTTCACCGATTCGGTGACCCAGGGCATCGTCTCCGGCACCGACCGCAGCATCACCGTGGGCGATCAGGGCACGCGTACGCAGGAGAAACTGTCCGGGCTGATCCAGACCGACGCCGCCATCAACCCGGGCAACAGCGGCGGGCCGCTCCTGGACGCCAGTGGCACCGTCGTCGGGATCATCACCGCGAGTGCGAGCAACGCCCAGGACATGGGCTTCGCCATCCCGATCAACCAGGCCAAGCAGATGATCGCCCAGGCCGCAAAGTAGATCGGGGCGGTCCGGCTGGCTTTCAGGGAAGGTTCAGGCAGGCGGACCATACATCCGGCGGGCGTCCCCACCCTTCATTTGCTATGGGCACAGCGACTCGTCGAGTCTTCGAGAGGCATGGATGAATGAAGCTCAAGCTGGCAGCAATCGCACTGATCCTGGTGGGCGTTGGGGCCGTCGCGCTGGTCGTGGTGGGACCCACCTTCGGTGGATCGTCGGCCTCTAAGTACCTCACGTCGACCGTCACGACCGGCACCGTCAGCGCCACATCGGTGGCCACCGGCACCATCGCTGCGAGCACGGTATACGGCCTGAAGTTCGGCGTGACGCCCGACATCGTGAGCACCGCCGCCACCACGTCCGGCAGCGGCGGCTCCACCAGCAGCAACACATCAAGCAACTCGTCGAGCGGCTCCCTGACCTGGCCGGTCCAGACCGTCACGGCGACCGTGGGCGAGAGCGTGACCAAGGGCACCACCCTCGCCACCGCCGACGCCACGGCCGCGCAGCTTGCGCTCGCCTCGGCCCAGGCGACGCTCGCCTCGGCCCAGTCCAAGCTCGCGACCGACCAGGGCGGGCCGGATTCGGTAACGCTGGCCCAGGCCAAGAACGCACTGAGCCAGTCGAAGAACAGCTACAGCCAGGCTGAGGCCAGCCGCACCAACACCAACCAATCGAACGCGTTGAAGCTGTCCCAGGCTCAGGCCGCCGTGACGTCGGCTCAGAACCAGCTCAACGCGGACACTACCGCCGCCGCCCCGCAGGCGACACTCGACAAGGACAACTCGACCCTGGCGTCGGCTCAGCAGAACCTGGCCACGACGCAGCTCTCGGTCAACCAGTCGAACCAGCAGGCCTCCCAGCAGGTCACGAACGCGTATCTCAGCTACCAGTCGGCGGAGCTCCAGTACGATGCCAAGGTGGCGCCCGCCTCGACCGCCACGGTCCAGGCCGACCAGGCCGCCGTCGCGTCCGCCCAGTCCACGGTCAACGCCGATCAGGCTGCCGTGACCGCCGCGACCCTGACCGCTCCGGCCGACGGTCTGATCATCGCCGTCAACGTCCTGCCCAACGTCAACGCCCCCACGAGCGGTTACGCGGTCGAGGAATCCGTCGGGCCGATGGTGGCCAATTCCAGCTTCGCCGAGTCGGACATCTCCAACCTCAAGGTCGGGCAGACGGCCACCGTGTCGGTCACAGGCGCCGGCGTCTCGGTTCCGGGCACGCTGACCCAGATCGTGCCTGTGGCTTCTTCCTCGAGCGGCGCCAGCAGCGTGGCGACCTACGCGGTCACGGTCACCCTGACCAGTCCGCCGGCCACAGTCCTCACGGGCATGAGCGCGACGGTGACCGTCACGACGGCCTCGGTTGACAACGCCCTGCGCGTTCCGGCCACGGCCCTCTCGGGTTCCTCGACCGCCGGCTACACGGTCCAGGTCCTCAACAGCGACGGCAGCGTATCGGACGTCAGCGTCGAAGTCGGTCTCGTGACCACCTCGATGGTCCAGGTCACGAGCGGCGTGTCCGCCGGCGACACGGTCGTCACGGGGACGGTCTCGAGTCGCACGGGAACAACCACGACGGCGGGCGGCGCCGGCGGCGTCAACGTCCAGTCGCTCACCGGCGGGGCCGGCGGGTTCGGCGGGTTCGGTGGACGATGAGCGCCGCCGCTGACATTCCGATCATCGAGCTCGAAGACGTAACTCGCATATACGACACGGGCAAGGTCCAGGTCCCGGCGCTATGCGGCGTGAACCTCGAGGTCGCCAGCGGCGAGTTCCTCGCGATCGTCGGGCCCTCGGGCTCGGGCAAGTCGACGATGATGAACATCCTCGGCTGCCTGGACCGGCCCACGTCGGGACGCTACGTGCTCGACGGCCAGCCTGTCGACGAGCTCGGCGACGACGATCTGGCCCTGGTGCGGAGCCGCTCGATCGGCTTCGTCTTCCAGAGCTACAACCTTCTGCCTCGCACGAGCGCCCTCGACAACGTGGCCACGCCGCTCATGTACCAGGGCGTGGGCCGCAAGGAACGGATGCACAGGGCCCAGGCCGCTCTCGAGCGGCTCGGTCTCGGCGACCGCATGCACCACGAGCCATCGGAACTCTCCGGCGGGCAGCAGCAGCGCGTCGGCATCGCCCGAGCGATCGTGACCGAGCCGGCCCTGATACTCGCCGACGAGCCGACGGGCAACCTCGACAGCCACTCGGGCGCCGAGGTGCTCGATCTCTTCCGCGACCTCCATGCCCTGGGGCGCACCATCGTCCTGATCACCCACGACATCGACGTGGCCGCGGCCGCCGACCGCGCCGTTCACCNNATGCTCGGCATCATCATCGGCGTGGCCAGCGTCGTGGCCCTCGTGAGCGTCGCCGAAGGCGCTACCAAGGGCATCAGCAACCAGCTCCAATCCCTGGGCACCAATCTCATCACCGTCAGCCCGGGCTTCACTCGAACCGGGGCCACGCGCGGCGCCATCGGCTCCGCCACCACCCTGACCCTCGAAGATGCGAACTCGCTCGCGGCTCTCGACGGCGTACAGGCCATCGCCCCCGAGCTCTCGACCAGCAAGCTCGTAGTGGTCGGGAGCCAGAACGAGACGACTCGCGTTGTCGGCACCACGCCCGGCTATCTGTCGGTCTTCGCCTACACCATATGGGCGGGCACGTTCCTCAATCAGGCCTCGGTCGACAACAACCTTCGAGTGGCGGTGATCGGGGCCACGACNNAGCACCGCCGACGACCAGGTCATGATCCCTCTCTCGACGGCCCACGAGCTCTTCATCGGTTCCACCAGCGTCTCGGCGATCGGCCTGTCGGCCACGAGCCAGGACGGCATCGACGCCGTCAGTTCCGAGATCACGGCCACCCTCGAGCAGCGCCACGGCATAACCAACGGCGTCGACGACTTCACGATCGCGACCCAGGCCCAGCTGCTCGGCACCGTCAGCTCGGTGAGCGACGTGCTGACCCTGCTCCTCGCGGGCATCGCCTCAATCTCGCTGCTCGTCGGCGGGATCGGGATCATGAACATCATGCTCGTGTCGGTCCGCGAGCGGACGCGTGAGATCGGCATCAGAAAGGCCATCGGCGCCCGCGGCCGCGACATCCTGTCCCAGTTCCTCGTGGAGGCCCTGGCCCTCTCGCTGGCGGGCGGCTTGATCGGCATCGGCGTCGGCGTCCTCGCCTCGTTCGGCATCGGCACGTACGCCGGCTGGGGCTTCGTCTTCAATCCGGTGACCGTGCTCGTCGCGGTCGGCTTCAGCCTCATCGTCGGGATCGTCTTCGGCGTCTGGCCTGCCAGCCAGGCCGCGCGTCTCGATCCCGTCGTCGCTCTTCGGTATGAATAGACACAGGAATAGGAAGTTGAAAGGGGATAACGCATGACGGCATCGACCCGACCTGTACGGCAGCCGGCCAAGCAGGATCGAACGACGGTGATCCTGCTGTTCGTCGCCGCCCTCGTGGCGGTCGGCGGCATCGGCTTCGCCCTGGGCCACCTGACCGCTCCGAGCACTGCGGCCGCTGCGAACGCGAGCGGGCGCGGCGGCTTCGGCGGGCGCAACTTCGCGTCGCTCGCCCCCGGCCAGAGCTTCAACCCGGCCGCGTTCGGCGCGGGCGCGGGCGGGCGCGGTGGCCTGGGCGCCGTAACCGGCGGCGTGACCGGGACGGTCCAGTCGATCGACGGCTCCACGATGACGATCCAGGAGTCGAACGGCACCTCCGTGACGATCGACCTGTCCGGGACCACCACGTATCACAGTGAGGCTCCGGCCAGCTCGAGCGACGTCAAGGTCGGCACGAGCGTGACCGTCCAGATCGACACGAGCGCTCTCGCCAGCGAGTCGCCCAATCCAAGCGCCACGGGTGCCCTCGGCGGTCGTACTCTGACGGCCAAAGATGTGCTCGTCACCAATCCCTAGGAGTCAGTCGTGCATCTGCTCGTCATAGAGGACGATGCCCGCCTCAGCCGTCTCCTGAAGCGGCTTCTCAGCCAGGATCGCCACGTAGTCGAGACGGCCCTGACGGCCGAGGACGGGTTGGAGGCCGCAACCTCCAACTCCCTCGAGCTGGACGCGATCGTCCTCGACGTCGGGCTGCCGGACCGGTCGGGATTCGACGTGGCTCGGACCCTTCGAAAGCAGGGCTCGCAGGTGCCGATCCTGATGCTCACGGCTCGCGACTCGATCAGCGATAGAGTCGAGGGCCTGGATGCCGGGGCGGACGACTATCTGGTCAAGCCGTTCGCCTACGAGGAGCTGCTGGCTCGACTGCGGGCCCTGGGTCGCCGTCCGCCTTCTCGGAAGTCGAACTCTCTCAAGGCCGGCCCGATCGAGCTCGACGAGACCACCCGCCGGGTCACGGTTGCGGGCAGGCCGATCGACCTGAGCCAGCGCGAGTTCTCCATCCTGGAGTGCCTGCTGCGCCGGCCCGGTCAGGTTCTGTCGCGCGACCAGTTGCTCGACTACGCCTGGCCGTATGGCGTTGCCCTCACGCCCAACACCGTGGAGGCCTACATCCACCTGCTGCGCGAGAAG
>PMNU01000105.1:0-1049 GCA_003165675.1 Chloroflexota bacterium | reverse complement strand
CGGCAAACCGTCCACGAAGAGGACCTGCGTCTGATTCGTCGCACGCGGCTTCGCCTGATGGGCGTAAGCGGCCTGGTGACGCTGCTGATCCTGGTGGTCCTCGAGGCTGCCGTTTACGGGATCGTTTCCGATCGTATTGAGACTGCCGCGCGCGACCAGCTCACGGCCGCCGCAACCCGTGAGACCGTCTCCGACGACCCCTACGGCTTTGCCGTCGAAGGGCCCACGGCCGGTCTGTTCTCGATTCTGGTAAGTCCTCAGGGAACCGCCGGGGTCTCTCGCGGCCTGCTCCAGAACCCCGCCGGCCTGCCGGACACGGCGAGCCTTGCGGCCGTCGTGAAGCCCGGCGACGTGGACATCCGCGACATCACGCTTGCGGACGGGACGCCGTACCGGGTGCTGAGCGGGTTCTCCGCCTCGCCCCGATACGTGGGCTACAAGGTGCAATGGGTCCAGTTCCGCAGCGGCGAAGTCAATCTGCTCAACACGCTGGGTGCGGTTCTGTTGGGAGGCGGGCTGATTGCCCTTCTCGCCGCGCTCCTGGCCGGCTACCTCTACGCCGGCCGCGCTCTCGTTCCGATCAGGGCATCCATAGATCGCCGCCAGGAGGCGCTGCAGCGCCAGCGCGAGTTCGCCGCGAACGCCAGTCATGAGCTGCGAACTCCGATCACCGTGATCGCGGCAAGCGTCGAGGATCTGAAACGCAACCGGCGCAGCAAGGTCGAGGACGTGGGCGAAGCGCTGGGCGACATCGAGGCCGAGGTACGGCACATGACCGCCCTGGTCGAGGACATGCTTCTGCTGGCGCGGACGGACTCGGGCGTAGTACAGGTAGAGCGAGTCCCGCTGGACCTCGGCGACATTGCCGCCGACGCNNGCGTCGATGCTCACGACGCTCGGCCAGGAACGCGGCGTGCATGTCGTCCTGGATCCGCTGCCGGCGCCGGTGACGGGCGATCCGCTGCGACTCCGTCAGCTGGTCACCATCCTGGTCGACAACGCCATCCGGCACAGCCCGTCCGGATCGACGGTCGCGGTCTGGGTCCGGC
>PMNU01000020.1:22509-37062 GCA_003165675.1 Chloroflexota bacterium | reverse complement strand
GCGGCCGCATCGAACGGCGCCGATGAAGGAATCCACGACCGGAGGTACCCTCGCCTTAACCGGTCGCGGAGGGCCGTCGCTGCTCCTGGGCGGTCCCTTCAGCCGAGGCGCAGACCTCGTACCAGTTCCATTAGCGTCGGGTTCGAGCGATCCCGATCCGACAGTATCGGCCGGCCGTCGGGCGTCTCGGCGATCCTGGGCCACGGCACTCCGACGGCCGGATCGTCCCAGGCAAAGCCAAGTTCGTCGCTGCCGTCGTACTCGTTCGTGACCAGGTAGAGGAGCTGCAGCCGCTCGAGCGCGAGAAACCCGTGGGCCACGCCGGTGGGGATCGTCACGGTTTCGCCCTCAGCCAGCTCCCGAGTCTCTACCAGCGCCCGGGCTGCAGGGTCGGCCAGCACCGGCCGCACGTCGATGAGGGCGACCAGGGCCCGGCCACTCACGACGGTCCAGTAGTCGAGTTGGCGGCGGTGGTAGTGCAGCCCGCGCAGGACTCCCGGCGCAGATGTCGAGATATTGGCCTGGACGAAGCGGGCGCCGGGCAGCCCGGCCTCTTCCTCGCCCAGTTCGCCCAGGCCCGAGGCCCGCCAGATCTCGACGAAGGAGCCGCGGCGATCGGCCAGCAGGTTGAGACGTCCGTAGCGCACGCCGCGCAGCCGCGAACCCGCTTCGTCTGGACTCATCCTCGGGCCTCCGGTCTTCGAGCTACAAGCCTTATGTACTCCGCGGTAGCTTCCTGCCACGGCCGCAGCAAACCCGTGGGGAGTGGAGTCGGCTCCAGGACTCCCCAGGCAGGCGGCGTCGAGGGGCGCGGCCACGTGCTCATGGGCACGTCCGCCGTGGGAACGTCGATGCCGGCAAGGCGCAGCACCTCTCGAGCCCACTCCGCTCTGGTGGCTCGTCCGGCGTTGACGACGTGATGGATGCCACCGAAGCCGCGATGGTCCGGCCGGCGGCCCCACTCCCGCACCAGCCCGACGATCGCCGCCGCCAGGTCGACTGCGTAGGTTGGGCAGCCCGTCTCGTCCGAAACGAGTCTCAGAGTCGAGCCCGAGATGCGCGCGGCCTCGGCGGCGGCCAGAATCTTCACCGGGAAGTCGGCGCCCGGAGGGCCGAAGAGCCAGGCCGTCCGCACGATCGCCAGGCCAGGAACTGCCGTATCGGCCGCGGTCTCGTCGACCTTCGTCGCGCGCGCTCCAGGTGGGGCCATCGCGGCGGCGGCGAAGTCGTCGCCGGTTGCGCAGTACGCGGCCCGAGCCGCCTGCTCGCCGGCGAGCTTGGCCGTGCCGTAGGGGTTCGGCGGGTTCGGGACGTCGGTCGGTCGGTACGGCCGACCGTCGGTGCGAGCGCCGTCGAAGACCTCATTGGTAGACACCACGACGAGCCCTGCCCCCGCCCGCACGCAAGACTCGGCCATCTCACCGACGGCGGTTCCGTTGCGGCGCAGACCCAGGACTGGATCCCGCGCGCAGCCGTCCACGTCCGTCCAGGCGGCGGCATGGACGACGATGTCGGGCCGGTACCTCGACACAAGCCGCTCCGCCGATTGAGGGTCGTCAAGGTTGTGCTCAGGCAGATCCCAGGCGAGCAGATCGGCAACGAATGACGAATCCGTCAGCGCGGCGATCAGGGCGGTGCCGAGTCGCCCGCCTGCTCCCGTCAGGGCTACACGCATCAGCTGAAGTGCCCTCTCACGTGGCCTCTCGCGAACCGGCCAGACGCGCGGCGTACTGGCGGCGGTAGTAGGCCTCCCACTCGCCGGACTTGATGGAGCGCCACCAGTCCTGATTCTGCCGGTACCAGTCCACGGTTGCGGCCAGGCCGTCCCCGAAAGGCATCTTGTTCGTCCAGCCCAGTGCCGCGAGCTTGGAACTGTCCATGGCATAGCGACGATCGTGGCCAGGCCGATCCTCGACGAGGCGTACCAACGACCACGGCTTGCCGAGCCGGGCGAGCAGCTCCGTGACGATCTCCCGGTTCGTGCGCTCGTTGTTGCCGGCCAGGTTGTACGTCTCGCCGGCGGCCCCGTGCTCGAGGACGTGGCCAATGGCGCCGGCATGATCGGCCACGTACAGCCAGTCTCGCCGCTGCAGGCCGTCGCCGTAGAGGGGCAGCTGCTGGTCGTCTATGGCGTTGGTGATGAAGAGCGGAATGAGCTTCTCGGGATGGTGGTAAGGGCCGTAGGTGTTCGAGCCTCGGGTAACCACCACGTCGAGGCCGTAGGTGACGAAGTAGGAGCGTGCCAGCAACTCGCCGGCGGCCTTTGCGGCGGAGTAGGGCGAGCGTGGCTCGAGCCGATCGTCCTCGCGGCTCTCGCCGGACTCCACGGAGCCGTACACCTCATCCGTGGAGACCTGGAGGAACCTGGGCGCGGCGCGGAGTCCCTTCGCGGCCCGATCCCGCTCGGCACGGCAGGCTTCGAGCAGGACGTGCACCCCCATGACGTCGGTGCGGAGGAAGGCCTCCGGATCGAGGATGGAGCGATCGACGTGAGATTCGGCCGCGAAGTTGACGACGGCATCGACTTCGGCAACCAGCGGCGCGACGGCCGCCGGGTCCGCGATGTCGCCGACGATGAAGCGAAGGCGCGCGGCCTGCTCGGGGTCCGCCTCGGCCGGAGCCAGATTGACCCGGTTGCCGGCGTAGGTCAGCTTGTCGAGGACGGTGATGGATCGACCGTCGCGGCGGGCGAGCACGTCCCGTACGAAGCAGGACCCAATGAAACCGGCTCCGCCTGTCACGAGCAGACGGCGGAATCGAGGCTCTATCGAGTCGCTCACGTGCCGGGCCTGGTGGGTGGCGCGATCAGGTGGCCAGAGCGCGATTCCTGCTCGGCCAGCTCGGCCGCCCGAATCAGGGAAGTGACAGTGCCGGCATCCGTCCACAGGCCGTCAAACTTGCGGGCGAAGAGGCGCCCTGGCAGGTAGTGATTCAGGAGGTCCGTGATCTCGAGCTCGCCCCGGCGAGAGGGCACCAGCTGGTCTATGACGCCGAACGCGTCCGGACGCAGGAAATACACGCCGATGGGGATCAGATTGCTCTTCGGCTCAGCGGGCTTCTCCTCGAAGCCGATTACGTCCCCGGCAGCATTCAGCTCGGCGACGCCGAACCTCTCCGGGTCGGCCACCTCGTACAAGAGCGTCCCGGCACCCCACGGTCCGGTCTCGAACTCGCGTGCGGCGGTCGCCAGCGGCGGCCCCAGGAGGACGTTGTCGCCGAGGACGCAACAGAACGCCTCATCGCCGACAAAGTCCCGAGCCAGGCCGATTGCATGGGCGATGCCCAGAGCTCCGCGCTGGTAGCGGTAAGTGAGATGAACGCCAAAATGCTCGCCGTCGGCGAGAAGCTCCACCACGTCCCCAACGCTCTTGCCGCCGACGACGACCATGACCTCTCGAATGCCCATCCCCGCCAGTGTGGCGATGGGGTAATAGATCATCGGCCGGTCGTAGATCGGCAGGAGGTGCTTGTTGGTTACGATGGTGAGGGGGAATAGGCGAGTGGCTGTGCCTCCCGCCAGAACGAGACCCTTCAAGCTGGCTCCGTGGGCATCAAGGCCGCAAGGTTAGCAGGTTCGACATGGCCCGAGCGACCGGCACGACCCCGAGCGCCCGGCGCGGCCCGCCAGCGTGCGTCGGGATTCCAGGTCGTCAGTAGTGGGATGGCTGAGCCGTCGGCCTGGGGGACGGAGATAGGGAGCTGGCGGGGGCGCAAGAGCTGCCCGGGCCGGCGGAGCTCCCCGGACTGGCCGAGCTGCGTGGGCCGGCGGAACTCCCCGGACTGGCGGAGCTGGCCGGGCAACCCGTTGGCAGGGGCGGCCCGAAGCCGCCTTTGTAGTCAGTTATGACAGCCAGGAACGTGGCGTCGGTCAGGTGCGCCGCTGGACTGACGGTCGCACTTTGGACGACGGCGTTGGGGTCGCAGACGACGTCGGTGATGGTGCCGATCAGGAGGGCTGGAGGGTACGGAGACGTGTCGCTGGTGCCCGGCAGCGACTCTCCGGCCGTGACCACGTACCTTCCCTTGAGCGCCTTGCATTGTTCCGGGGTGACGTCGATGTTCGACATCTGCAGCTGGCCGCTGATCGAGCCGCTGATCGTGCCGGTGGCCGTGCCCGTGGCCGTGCCGGGGGCAACGGACGGGGCGACCGTAGGAGACGCGGATGCTGTTGCGGTGCCAGTCAGGGAGGCCCGGCCGACCACGACCGACGTGGGGTCGCTGATGAGCAGAATGGTCGAGACCGTGGCGTCGACGGACTGAATCCGGCCGACCAGTGCTCCCCCGGCGTCGATCACGACCGCGTCCGCGACGATGCCGTCGTTGCTGCCCTTGTTGACGATCAGCGTTCGCGGATTGACTCCCGAGACGTCCCGAACGATGACTCGAACCGGCGTGGTCTGGTACTGCACGCCCGTCGCGATGGAGGTGATCTTCGTCCAGTCGTCGTTCAGCTTCGCGATGGCCGGAGCGCGATCCAGCTCTTCCTGGAGAGTCTGGTTCTCGAGCTTCAGCTGTTCGTTCTCGGTTCGCAGCCTGTCGATCTGGGTCAGGGCGGACCAGTACGAACCGACCGTGTCGGCCGCGCTGTTGAGGAACGTCTCGACGGGCATGACGGCCCAATTGGCGGCCGACTGAAGGTCGTGGGCCGTTTGCGTGCCGGACATGCCCATCAAACCGACGCTGACGATCAGCAGAGCACCGAAGGCCGTCCATTCCCGGCGGATCGTCCGTCGCGTCGCCGTGATCGCGTTCATGCGGCCGCCCCGGCCACGCGCTCAGTCAGCGCGCTGGGCGGGCGTAGGTGTCCGCCACCAGCACTTCTTCCATCAGGTCCAGCTCCTCCAGGACCACGCCGGTGCCGCGAGCGACGCAGGTCAGCGGGTCGTTGGCCACATGGACCGCCATCTGAGTGGCTTCGGCTATGCGACGATCGAAACCCGCAAGCAGGGCGCCGCCTCCGGCCAAAACTATGCCCTGGTCCATGATGTCGGCCACGAGCTCCGGCGGCGTCTCCTCGATCGTGTCTTTGATCGTGTCGACGATGAGGGCCAACGATGGATCGATGGCCTCGCGGATCTGTTCGCCCCCGACCTCGACGCTGCGTGGCAGGCCCGTCAGCAGGTCGCGGCCACGGAGAGTGACGCGCTGGGAGTCCCACTCGCCCGGGCTGGCGGATCCGATGGCGATCTTGATGTCTTCGGCCGTGCGCTCTCCCAGGAACAGGTTGTACTCGCGGCGGGCGTAGGCGACGATGTCGGCGTCCATCTCGTCGCCGCCGATGCGGATGCTCCGTGATACGACGATACCGCCTAGGCTGATGACCGCGACTTCGGTCGTGCCGCCGCCAATGTCGATGATCAGGCTGCCGGTCGGCTCGTTGATGGGCAGACCGGCGCCGATCGCGGCTGCCATTGGCTCCTCGATCAGACCGGCCCAGCGCGCTCCGGCGTTCATGGCTGCATCGCGCACGGCCCGTTTCTCGACTTCGGTTACTCCAGAGGGAATGCCCAGGAGCATCCGCGGCCGCGGCACCATGCCGATCCTGTCGTGGACCTTGCGCACGAAGTAGGCAATCATCTGCTGCGTAACGTCGAAGTCGCTGATGACTCCGTCGCGGAGCGGTCGGACCGCGATGATGCTTGCCGGAGTCCGGCCGACCATTCGCTTGGCCTCGGCCCCGACGGCAAGAACCTTCCTGGTCTTCGCCTCCAGGGCGACGACGCTCGGCTCGCTAATGACGATGCCACGGTCGCGAACCCAGACGAGTGTGTTGGCCGTGCCCAGGTCGATCCCGATGTCGCGGGAGAATAGACCGAGCAGGGTGTGCAGGCCGAACATGATTCGCGGCTGTTCCTTCTTGTCGTGGCGCTGACTTTCCCGAGGATGGGGACGGGACAGCCAGCCTGGAGACTCGGACGATCGAGTGGCTCAGAGGCCTCGGATTGTGACGGTGGAGCCCCAATCCATTATGGCGGGGCGCTCACTCAACCCGTCTCGATCCTGAAAAGCTGAAGCAGTATACGCGCCCGATCATGTGTGGGCTCTTTGCAGTCGAGCCGACTCGGCGGGCTGCGGCAGTTTACCTCTCCATTGCAACGGGCGACGCGGCGTCCGCGGGCCACAGCTCACGGCTATGCGGGCGGCGGCCGACGCGGCTCGAATCGACCCATCGGCGACTCGCAACTGGCGGATGAAAGCTCAGACGTTTCGGTCGAAGGCCACGCCGCGGTCGCGCAGTGACACGAATCCGTCGCCGGCAACGATCAGGTGGTCCAGGAGCTGTATGTCCAGCAGTCGGCCGGCTGCGAGTGCCTCGGCTGTAAGGCGGAGGTCGTCCGGGCTTGGTGTCGAGTCGCCAGAGGGATGGTTGTGAATCAGAATCACACCCGTCGCATTGAGGCGGACCGCATCGCGGAACAGTTCGCCGATGCGGACCAGGCTCGATGAGACATTGCCCTGGTAGACCGTCACCTGCCGTATGACGGCGTTGCGAGTGTTGAGCAGCACCACTCGAAGCTCTTCGCGCTCCAGGTAGCCCATCTGCGGCACCAGCCGCTCGCCAAGATCGCGCGGCGCCCGCACTGTCCAGCGGCCGTGCGGCCAGTCGGTCACGACCCGGCGGCCCAGCTCGAAGGCGGCGCACAGCTGAGCGGCCCGCACCGGCCCTACCCCCGGCACCGCCTCGAGCTCGACATCCGTCGCGCGGGCCAGCCCCACAAGACCCTCGTGACGTTGGAGTGCGTCGGCGGCCGCGTCAAGCGCAGAGTGCCCCTGGGTTCCGGATCCCCATAGCACGCCGATGAGCTCCGCGGCGCTGAGCGCCCCGGCGCCGTGAAGAGCGAGCCGCTCCCGAGGTCGTTCGCGCTGAGGGAGGTATCCGGCCAGGCCGGCGGACCGTTCGGCTGCGGCGCGTACACTTCGCCCGGTGCCGGCCCCCACGGCACGCCCATCCGGCCGACCCACGGAATCCCGCCCTCCGACGTCGGCGAGCGGCTGGTTCTACCTGCTCCCGGAGCCGAACGACGGAAGCCCGCCGATTCCCCCCGCCGTCGAGCTCCGGGAACGACGGGAGCCTACGACGCGCCGCTCACCGGCGGCCCAACCCCCACTTATCGGAGCCTTCATCGCATCCGGACGAACGGTCGCGGAAACTCACCACGTCCTCAGGCTCGAGTCAGAAGAGGGAGATGAGGGTTATCAGACCGTTATAGCCGGGGCCTCGTTCCCGAGGCGAGGATCGTCCGGCGCCGCATGTACATCCATGGGCTGAGGCGTGGTGAGCCTCCGAGGATGCCTGCCTCAACCGCCGACGGCGGGCTTGCGGTTGGCGATCGTTCCGCCCGCGGGTCGGGCCGGTCTGGTCTGCCCGGCGGCGTCCGGTATCGACGCCACTTGGGCACCTTCGGCGCTGGGTTGCGCAGCAACGACCGGACGTTCGAAGTCCTTTCCGCACCAGGCGCACAGAGTCCAATCGAGGCCGACAAGCCGCTCGCAGTTGGGACAGACGCGGTTCAGCCTGGTTCGGCACCACGGGCAGATGATCCATTCCTCGCCTACCCGTCGATCGCAGCCGCGGCAGGTTCTCACGGCCTCGACCTCGGCAAGGAGCGCCTCCTCGGCCAGGTTCCGCTCGTAGACCTCGCCAAGGCGCTCTCCGGGCCTGATCACTCGATACACGATTACGCCGAGGACGAAGAAGAACGGCGTGGGCAACAGGATCAAGGCGGCGGCGACGTAGGGCATGACCGGGTTCTCGGTTCGGTCGTGCATGTCGCGGAATGCCCAGAAGGCGGCCGCCAGCCAGACGATGAAGAGGTAGAGCACGACCGAATACAGCACGAGCTGCACAACTGCACTCGAGAGGAACGAGTCGACCGCGCTACCAAGCTGGCCGGACAGATCGGTTGGCATGGGACCTGGTGCTTTCTCGCTTCGTCTCTTCCGAGACTATCACCGCCGCTTCGGAAGGCGTCTGGCAGTGTATCAGGGCGGCATTGGGCGCCGGCCTATGGCTGCGGCGGCTGTGACGGCGCTGAGTGCCCCGCGGTGACGCCGGACCCGCTGGCCGGATGCTCGAACCGCCGCTGGAGAAGACGACCTCGTCGCTCGCACTAACTGCGGTTGGCGCCGACCTCTGACGAGAACAGCGTGACGATGGCGCCCGCGATGAGCAGTCCGGCGCCGACGAGCAGGCCGAAGACACCAGACCCGCAGCCCCATGGAAGTGTCACGTACAGGAGGAAGACGCCCAGATACAGACCCCCGAGGACCATCGGCATGATCAAGTCCGTCACTCGCCCGATGACGATCGACAGGTTGGGAAGCCGCTCCTGAGCGCGGTCTTTGCCGGAGGCGGCGCCAAGCACCAGCACGCTGAAAAGGAACAGCGGAATGGCTGCCGGCATCGCCCAGCCCCACTGGTTTGGCGGTGGGGTCGATCCAGTCGTGCCGACGCCGATGCCGTTCACGGTCGTCCACGGCAGGAACAGGCTCGCCATGCCGATGAGGGAGCCGGCGGCGATCAGACCGAACGCCACGAGCGCCTGAGTCGACTCCTTGCGAGCAGGTTGGTCGAGGGCTGGTGGGGTTGCCATGGCGGCTGTGGCCGGATGTGCGGTTGGAGCGGTTGCCCCGAATTGAGCGGGATAGCCAGGGGCCGCGGGTGCAGTGGCTGAAGAGGTGGGTGGGGCAGCCGAGGCAACGGACTCCGCGAGGGACATGGGTGCGGCTTTGGCTGACGCCGGGAACGGAGTCGGGAACGGAGCCGGTTCGGCTGCCGGGACGCCCGCCCCGGCCGCCCAAACGCCCGAGGATTCCGACCTCGATGGAGCGGCCGCCGTGCCCGCAACAGATGGTGTCATGCCGGCAGGAGCCACAGGAACTGCCCCGACCGACACGCTCAGGCTTCGTCCCGTCTGTCGGGGGTCGGCGCTCGACGGCTGAAGCATCCATCCGGAAGGCGCGAGGCCGGTTGAAGGCGGCAGGTACCCTCCCGGGATCCTTGCGGATGAGTCCACGCCGGGTTGCGGGTCCGACTCGGACGTTACGAGTGGAGTCGGCTCGGTTGTCACGACCGAAGTCGGCTCGGTTGCCTCCGCCGTGGTCGGCACCCACGCAGGGGCCTCTGCCATCCGGTCGGGCCCAATTGGCGTGGCCGGGACGAGCCCGAGCGCGATCATGCGGAGATCCGCGTCGGCGGCGGTTGTATCTCCGGCGACGATTTCCGCCGAGGCGGCCGTATCTCCAATGTCTGGGCCTGTCGTGGCGCCGGCGGCGATGACGCCCGTCGTATCACCCGACAGCGCGGCTCCGCAGGCGGCGCAGAACGACTGGCCGGGCAGAACCGGCGACGAGCAGGCTGGACATGGCAAATACTCGACCACGCGGACTCCTCTGTTGAGGGGGCCGAATCTGTTCGGCCGCGCACCGCCGAGGTTTCCCGCGGCGGACGGCCCGAGTCAATCCCCCGATCTCTCCGAAACAGCCCCCGATAGTCCCAACGTAGCCACCGTCGAGTCAGGTCGGGCCTTGGACACTGCGTCCGCCGCCTCGCCTGTGAAAGCCGCGCTCCTCCAGGCCGAGGCGATGCCGGAGAGGGCCATGCCAGCCAGCCAGGCCAGGCCGAGGATCACCGCCGCCAGCGCGAAGACCACGGGCCTGAAGTCGCGAGTGGTGCTGAGCTGGTCGATTCCGATAGTGATCGCGATTGGCTGCTGGTTTCGGGCAGCGACGCGGCACCAGTCGAACGCCGTGGCAGTTGCGGCCATCGCCAGCGCGATTGCAGCGATGCCCGCTGCGAAGGAGGCGAGCACGGTGAGGGCCGACGAAACCGGCCGGCGGACAATCTGAACGAGTGCGCCGCCGATAGATCGCCAGATGCCCAGGTCGAGCAGGACGAGACGCCTGACCGCGATCGCGGCGACCGCTTCGGATGCCAGCCACGCCAGCCCAACTACCACGACGGCGTCAGCGGCGCTCTCCACGACCCGCACCGCAAGAGGCGTGGCGAGGTTCGATGGGGTCGTGAGCTCGTCATACGCGGCGGTGTAGATGCGCGAGCTGGCCCACACGATGGCCGCCACGAGCGGCATCACGCAGACCACGCGGACACCTGCAAGATCGAGGAGGACGCGGAGGTCTGGCAGTGGATGCGGTCGGTGCGACGCATGTCCAGCAGGGTCGAGGGCGGCGTCTATCAGCCAGACGTCGATGAGCGAGCCGACTACGAACGCGAGCAGCAGCCATAGCGCCGCCAACGCCGATATGACCGCCACGATTTCATAGAGCCAGGGCGTCGGATGGCCGTCGATGCCGAAGGCTGCCACGCCGGTCGCGCCCGCGATGCCGATCACAGAGGGCAGCACCGCGCTGGGCACGAGAAGGAGCAGGATCCCGCCGCGCAGCAGGAATCCNNGCCAGCGCGACGACGATCGTGTCTCCGTCCGCCACCCCGAACTTCAGCGCCCGGCGCATCCGGCCGATCGGGCCTGCCGCGGCCGGGACGTCGGGCTGAGCGGGGGCGGGGCGCCCAGCTCGCTCAGTCACTCTGGCTACGGACCCGAGGGAGCCGGCGTGCCCACCACTGTCTGGAGCTGTGTCAGCAGCTGCTGCACGATGTCCATCTCCGACCCGTAGGTCGCCCAATCGCCGTTTCGGGCGGCTGCCTGCGCGGCCTGGAAGTGCGCGTTGGCCTCCGAGATCAGCTGCTGGGCGTTGCCACTCAACGAGACGCTGGGCAGAGCCGTCGGCGTTCCTCCTTGAGTCGGCGTGACAGAGGGCGTGCTGGACGCGCCCGATGCCCCGGGCGACCCGGAGGCTCCAGGCGAAGGCGAGCCTCCCGTCGGCGCCGTAGTGCCCTGGCCGGCGTATATCTGATTCAGGGCGTCCTGCAACGTATCGCCCCAGACGATCTGAGTCGGAGTGCCGAGGATGACCTTCTGGAATACCGGCAACCCGTTGCTCGACGCCTGCAGGTAGACAGGCTCGACGTACAGGAGCTCATTGTTCTGGGCGGAATCCTGCAGCGGTACCACGAGCAGGTTTCCCAGGATGACCTTGCTGCCGACCTGGCCCCACAGCGTGATCTGCTGGCTGATGTCCTTGTTCTGCGCGATCAGGGCCTCGATCTGTTGCGGTCCAAAGACGTTCGATGCCCGTGGGAAGTCGAACACGCTCACCTGCCCATAGGACGCTGGGTCGTTGTGGGCTGCCACCCACGCAATCATGTTCTGCCGACCTTGAGGCACCATCGGCTGAAGCAGGACGAACTCGGGATTCGCCTGACCGGGGATGCGCATCTGAACGTAGTAGGCCTGCAGGCCGAGTTGCTGCGTCCCGGTGCTGCCGCCCGTGTCGGCGCTCGGGGGGAGCTGCCAGACGTCGTTGCCCTGGTAGAAGACGCCCGGGTCGGTGACGTGGTACCTGGCGAACTGCGCCGTCTGAGCATTGAACATGTCTTCGGGGTAGCGCAGATGGCCGATGTTCGTGGCGTCGCCCCGGATGTCCACCGGCATGTCCGACAGCGGCTTGAAGACGCCGGGGAAGACGCCTTCCCAGGCCTGGATGATCGGGTCGTTGGGATCGGCAACGTAGAACGACATCGTGCCGTCGTAGGCGTCCATCACGACCTTGACNNCTGTTCCGAACGTAGTTGAACGGATCGCCTGCCAGGCCGCTCACCGTGGAGTCGCCGCCCGGGTCGTAGGTGTTGGCATCGGGGAAGGCGGCACTGGTCGTGTAGGCATCCAGCACGTAGTCCAGACGGCCGCTCGATGTCACGACCAGGTACGGGTCCTTGTCATAGCGCAGGAACGGGGCTATGGCGTTGACGCGCTCCTGGATGGAGCGGTTGTAGAGAAGCTGGCTGCTGCCCGTGATCTGGCTGCTGATGAGCATGTTGAGATCGCCGAAGCGCGCCGCGAACAGGATCCGAGAAAGCGGCGTGTCGAGCTTGATGCCGGTATTGCCCGTCCAGGATGTGTACTGGTCGCCGCTGCTTCCGCTAGCCGACGGATAGTCGAACTCCTGGCTGGTTGCGTCGACGATGACGTAGTTGCTCGGCTGGGTACCGAAGTAGATGTCAGGCTGGGTGATCTTGGGCGCGCCTGCAGCGGAAACCGGCGGGATGTCCTTGACCAGCAGACTCGGCTGGCCGCCTTGCTGAACCTCGTTGACCGGAACCATGACCAGGCCGTAGCCGTGGGTGTAAGTGATGTGCTGGTTGACCCAGCTCTGGTCGCCCTGAGTCAGCTGGGCAAGCTGGGTGGGATCCAACTCGCGGCCGGCGAGCATGACCTGCCGGACGCAGGGGGGCGGGGAGGGTGTACAGCTCGAAGCGTCCGTGAAGACGTAGCGGTCCGTGTCGACGTCCGGGAAGGTGTAGTACTGGCGAAGCACTTGCAGCCCGTCGAGGGTCTGGCCGAGCGGTCGGTAGTCCCACAGCCGGACGTTCTGAATGGTCGACGACTCATTCTGTACCGCCGCCTGGGTCACAGTTGTCGCCGGCTGGTATGTCGAGCTCGACCAGCTGGTCAGGTTGAACGCCAGCCGCGTCATGTCGATGTTGTTCGTGATGTAGGGCGACTCCTGGGCCTGCTGGTTCGGCTCAACGGAGAAGCGCTGGACGAGTTGTGGATAGCCGACATCGAGGATGAGGAAGGCGCCCGCCCAGAAGACGAGAGTTAGGACGAGCGGCGTCCGCCATCGGGTGTAGGAGAAGGCCACGACGAAACAGCCGATGAAGGCCGTCAGGACGGTCATCACGTTGATCGCGAGCATCTTGGCGTTGAAGTCGGCGTAGCTGACGCCCTGGAAGATGCCGCTGGTGTTGCTGTACACGAGCTCGTAACGGTCGAGTTGGTAGCCGACCGCCGCCGACCAGAGCCATAGCGCCGCCAGGAGGCCGAGGTGGACTCGGGCTGCGGTTGGCATCGGAGCGCCCGAGACGACGGCGACCAGGTAGCGAATCCCGACCAGCACCAGCGCGACGAGCAGCAGGGAGTTGGCGGCCGACTGGACGAGCCGATAGAACGGCAGCTCGAAGATGAAGAAGCTGATGTTCTTGCCGAAGGTCGGGTCGACCGGGACGCTCGCCGCGAAGGGGACTCGGTGCAGGAACAGCTGGATAGTGTTCCAGCCGCCGAGCGCCAGCCCGCCCATGGTCAGGGCCACCAGCGCGGAAATGCCGAGCAGGCTCCAGAAGACGGGACGCCCGATATCCGGCACCTGGACGGCATCTCCCGTACCGGTCCGACTCGTTGGTTTTCCAAAGGGTCCGCCGCCCAACGCACCGCCGCCGATGTAGCGGTCAATGTTGAACCGATCGAGGAGATCGTCCATCGAGAACCGCCGTAGCTGACCCTTGGGGATGAACCGCCCGGCCAGCCAGAGGTTGAGCCACAGGAAGAGGAATGCGATGGCCGTCCCGCCGACGAAGAAGAGGATTTGCGTTCCGAGCCGCGTCCAGAACACGCTGCCGTAGCCGATGCTTTGGAACCAGATCGCGTCCGTCGCAAGCCCGACGGTGAGCATGAAGACGGAGAGGAGCACGAACAGGACGAGGACGACCAAACCCAGAACGATCCAGGCCCGGCTCAGATGGAACTCGGGGAGCTCGCCACCGGGACCGCCCGAGTACCGTCGGTAGCCACCGCCGCCGAATCCCCCTCGCCTGAAGATCGGGCTCGGTCCCCGGCCCTCGTCGTCGCGATCGGTGTCGTCCGAACCGGGCTCGCCTGAGCTCATTGTGTCGTCCTCCCGTGATCCCTCGTTCGACGGGTCGCCGGCGGCCGCGTCGTCAGGCTCGCTCTTGGGCTGCCCGCCCGCGGCCATTCTCTCGGCCTCCCGCCGGCGCAGTTCGTCCCTGAAGTCATCGAACATGTTTCGCACACGCGGAGTCTAGCGATCTGGGCGAAATCGAGATACAGGGCGGGTCGGCGGTTTCACGGTCGCCGGCCCAATCCGGCGGCGGAGTGGCTATCAGAGCGGGCAGACCCGCCGGACCCTCAGGAGGAAAGCCTCAGCAGCGCGTCGCGGAAGGCCCGCAGGACGGTCTGGGCAAGCTCCGAGTCGCGCATCGCCATTCTTCGCGCCGGCTCGAATCGAAATCCCGCAAGGATCGCAAGGGGCGCGTCCCATGGCGCTTCTTCATCCGCCGGTGGCTGGCCAAGGCGCAGCCGCAACTGCTGGCGCCCGTTCTCCTCCAGGATGAGCCCCGAGAGTGTGCCCGAGAGCCCCGGGCCGAGCCGAAGCAGAGGCGAGCCGGGAGGGGTGCCGTAGTCCGGCGCGAGGTCGTTGAACGTCAGCAGGGCTCCTTCCCGTTCACACCACAGCAGCGAGACCCACCAGCCGTCGGCGACGATCTGCGGCGGCGACATTCCAACGCGTCTGGTGTCGCCCGGGAGCAGCTCGATCTCACGCAAGAACGACGGGCCAGGCGAGGGGAGGCGCGGTGCGGCTTCGGACATGGGATCCAGAATAGTCGGGCGCGCGGCGCCCCTGGTCGCGGACGAGCTAGGCTCGCCCCTCGCGGCGGCCCTTCTTGACGGGGGCCGT
>PMNU01000020.1:0-22484 GCA_003165675.1 Chloroflexota bacterium | reverse complement strand
CGCTGGGGGGAGTCGCATCCGTGTCCGTCGGGAAGGACGAGCCGGCGAAGATCAGGCCCAGCACGTTCATCCGCTTCTTCCCCGTCCGGGCCTTCTCGGCGTAGCGGCGCAGCTCAGGCGGAACCTCGGTGAGGCCGGGTATCGGGACCGCCTCGGCGGCCGCGGTGTCGAGCGTTGCCCCGCAGCTTGGGCACGAGGGCGCGTTCTCCGGGACGGCGCCCGAGCACCAGGGGCAAACGCGCTCCGGAACGGTCGGCCGCCGTCGCGAGCTTCGCCGCCCACGCGTCCGGGCTGCCTCCGCCGCTTGCTGCACGGGTGCCTCCGCGGCCATCCGCGTGGCACCTGAATCGGGAGGAGTGGAAGGGGAAGCGGTCTCCTGAGAGTCCGCCGTATCCGAGGCAGCCTGCCCCGCAACTCCACCCGGCCGCGCCGTGTCTACGTTGAACGCCGACTGCGACACCTGGTCGCGGCCCCCGGCCGATTCCAGGGCGACGGCTTGGCGATGGACCAGCTCGCCACCGATCACGAGGCAGGCGGCGCCGGCCAGCAGCGGCAGCCCGTACGCGCGCCCCAGCGAGTCCGGAATCAACGCCGCTCCGGCGACCGCCAACGCCGCCGCCCACCATCGAAGGTGGCGCCGGGGATCGGCCTCGAACATGGCCGCGCCCAGAGGCACAGACATCACGATGGCCGCGCCGACGAAGACCCACAGCACCAGCTCGCCGGAGATGCCGTATACGTCCACGGGCGGAAGATCGCCCTCGACGTGGTTGAGGCCGAAGAACTGAGACACCGCCATCCCCGCCATGGCCCCGATCCCGATCGATAGCCAGCCGGCGAAGATGGCGATGGCACCGAAGACTCGCTGCACCCTGCTCTCCTGTTGCCTCAGACACAACTCCGCGACTCGGGCCGGCTTGACGCTGGCTCCCGGGTCGCTCGCTCGTGCCCCCAGACGCTCATCCGGTTAGGCCCATGCGGCGGTGCCGCGCGTGAAATGTCGGTCACTCCCATTCGATGGTGGCCGGGGGTTTCGAGCTGATGTCGTACACGACTCGATTGACGCCGGGCACTTCGTTGACGATGCGTGAGCTGATCCGGCCGAGCACCTCGTACGGGAGCTTCGCCCAGTCGGCAGTCATCGCGTCCTCCGAGGTGACTGCCCGGATCGCGACGACGTTCGCATAGGTCCGACCGTCGCCCATAACGCCAACCGAGCGAACCGGGGTCAGGATGGCGAACGACTGCCAGACGCTGCGGTACAGGCCCGCGGACTTGATCTCGTCGATGACGATCCAATCGGCCTCGCGCAGGGTGTCGAGCCGCTCGACGGTGACCTCGCCGATGATGCGAATGGCCAGGCCGGGGCCGGGGAACGGCTGGCGCAACACCATCGAATCGGGCAGCCCCAACTCGGTCCCGACGGCCCGCACCTCGTCCTTGAAGAGGTACCGCAACGGCTCGATGAGCTTGAAGCGCAGGTCGTCGGGCAGGCCGCCCACGTTGTGATGGGTCTTGATCTTCGCGGCCGCCTTCTCTCTGGCGGAGGTCGCGGATTCGATGACGTCCGGGTAGAGCGTGCCCTGGGTCAGGAAGTCGATCTCGCCGAGCCTCGCCGCCTCCTCCTCGAAGACGCGGATGAATTCGGCCCCGATGATGCGGCGCTTCTGCTCCGGATCGATCACGCCTGCGAGCGCCCGAAGGAATCGCTGGCGGGCGTCCACGACTACGACCTTGACGCCCAGCTGCTCGAAGGCGGTCTGCAACAGCGCCGTCTCGTTCTTGCGCATTAACCCGTGGTCGACGTGGACGCAGGTCAAGCGGTCTCCGACAGCGCGGTGGACGAGCGTCGCGGCCACGGCCGAATCCACTCCCCCGGAGAGGGCGCACAAGACGCGTCCATCCGTGCCGCTCCTGCGGCTGTGCTCGTCGACCCGGCGCCGGATCTCCTCCACCGTGGAGGAGATGAAGTTGGCGGCTGTCCAGGTCTGGCGGGCCCCGGCGATGCCGACGACGAAGTTGCGCAGGATCTCCCGACCCCTGGGCGTGTGGACCACTTCTGGATGGAACTGGATGCCGTACATGCCGCGCGAGGGATCGGCCACGGCGGCATAGGGGGTCGAGTCGGTCCGGGCGGTCGAGCCGAAGCCATCCGGAAGGCGTCGGATCGAATCGCCGTGGCTCATCCATACCGATTGCTCGGACTCCAGGCCTGCGAACAATCCGTCTGGTTCGGTAACCGAAACGGCGGCCGGACCGAACTCCTTGCGCTCGAAGGAGACGACCTCGCCGCCGAGTGCCTGCGCCATGAGGTGCAGGCCGTAGCAGATGCCGAGGATCGGGACGCCCCCNNCGGGCCGCCCGACAGGATGACGGCGCTCGGCTTGCGAGCGGCGATCTCGCTCCAGGGGGTGTCGAAGGGGAGCAGCTCCGAGTAGACATGAAGCTCGCGCACGCGGCGCGCGATCAAGCGGCTGTACTGGCTGCCGAAGTCGAGGACGACGACGGAGTCCACGTCCGTGCTGCTCGGCGCCTCGTTGCCGGTGTCCGCCCGATCCGCCACTCGCCCGTCGCTCAAGCTCGACCTCCGCTGCTGACCATGCGAAGTCTAGCGGGGCGCGATCGGCTCCGACCGATCGATGCTTCCGCGGCCGCGGAGAAAGCTAGCCGCGCTCGGTTGGGTATCCCTGCTTGCGCCAGGTTTCCAGGCCGCCGTGCAGCTCCTTCACCTGGAATCCGAGGGCCTCGAGGCGCCTGGCGATCCTGGTGGAAGCGTGGCAACTCGCGTTCCAGCAGTACACGACGTAGAGAGGGTCGGGCGACAGTTGGGCCGTGGTCGTGAGGTCGAGCTCTCGGAAGGGCAGATTGACGGCGCCCGGAAGGTGCTCGCGAGCGTAGGCTTCGGGGTACCTCGCGTCCACGACGACGAGGTTTGGGGCGCCGGCCACCATGTCGGCGTACAGGTCCGCCGGGTGACGGAGATCGACGAAGCTGCCGATCCAATGGATTCGGGCGGTCGGGCCGGCCGGCGTGGAGACCTGAGCGACAGGAACTGCTGGCGATGACGCCGGCGAAATGGGGAATGCCTTGGCGGGCTCCGCCACGGCCACAGGCGACGGAAGCAACTCGAGATGGGGCGTCTCGGCGGTGGTCTCGAGCTCGTCGGCCCGGATGACCGGTGCGGTCAGCATCGGCGGAAACTCCAGTCGGTGTGGCGTCGTGCGGGAATAGTAGCCACTCACGTCAATAACCGCGAGCCATTCGGGCCGATCGAACGACCCTCTGCGGGTTGCGATTTGGTTACGCACCACGTGGAAAACCGGCTGGCGTTGTGGACAGCGAAACCGCGGTCAGGGGCCCGTGATCCCGCCGGCGCTCGCGGTAGTTCTGGGTCGGACGGGGCCGGGGGCTTTCCGGTGCGACCGCGGCCTTGACCCGCGTTCCGGCGACCGGGCCGGGGCTTTCCATCGCGACCGCGGCCTTGACCCAAACCGGATGCCGAAGCCTCCCTGCTCTACAGAAGCGCGCTACCGACCCTGCTCGTCGTCCAGGTTGGGAGCGAGCCAGCGAGCGGCCTCGTCCACCGACCAGCCCTTGCGGCGGGCGTAGTCCTCGAGCTGGTCGCGGCCTATGCGGCCAACGCCGAAGTAGTGCGCCTCGGGGCGCCAGAAGTAGTAGCCGGAGACCGATGCCGGCGGGAGCATCGCGAACGACTCGGTCAGGCTGATCCCCGCGCACGCCTCGGCGTCGAGCAGCGCGAAGAGTGTCGCCTTCTCGGTGTGGTCCGGGCACGCCGGGTATCCCGGCGCCGGCCTGATGCCTTGATACTCCTCGCGGATCAACGCGGCGTTATCNNAGCGCTTCTTCGGGCGCGTATCCCCACATCTCGCGCCGCACCTCGGCGTGGATGCGCTCGGCCAGGGCCTCGGCCAGGCGATCCGCCAGGGACTTGCTCATTATCGCCCGGTAGTCATCGTAGGCGGCCTCGAAGCCGGCGGCCAGCTCCGCGGAGCCGATCCCGGCGGTGACCGCGAATCCGCCGATGTAATCCGCCACGCCGAGCGAGAGCGGTGCCACGAAGTCAGCCAGGGATTCGTTGGGGCGTCCCGGCGGCTTGTCCATCTGCTGGCGGAGCGTATGGACGACCGCTCGAACCTCGCCTCGTCGCTGGTCGCCGTACAGCTCGATATCGTCACCGATCGAGTTGGCCGGCCAGAAGCCCACGACCGCCCGAGCCCGCAGGAGCTTCTCGCCGACGATCCGGTCCAGGAGGCGCCGCCCATCCTCGTACAGGGTGCGCGCGGACTCGCCGGCTCGCGGATCGTCCAGGATTCCCGGGAACGCTCCCTTGAGTTCCCAGGCCGAGAAGAACGGAGACCAGTCGATCCAGTCGGCCAGGGTCGCCAGTGGGTAGTCGTCGAACTGCCGGACGCCCAGGAAGCTCGGTCGCGGCGCCCGTCTTCCGTAGTCGACGGGCGTTCCGTTGCGTCGGGCCGTCTCGATGGACACTTTGGCGACCCGCTCCCGGCGGCCGGCCCGCTCGACGCGCGTCCGCTCCTGGTCCTCTCGAACTCCGGCCGCGTATGCTTCCGCGCGGTCGCCGAGCAATTCGGAGACGACACCCACCGCCCGCGACGCGTCGGCCACGTGGACAACCGGCGCCGAGTAGCGCGGCGCGATCTTGACCGCGGTGTGAGCCCGGGACGTGGTCGCGCCGCCAATAAGGAGCGGCACGGAGAATCCCTCTCGCTCCATCTCCCGGGCGACGTGGGCCATCTCCTCGAGTGAGGGCGTGATCAAACCGGACAAACCGACTACATCGACGTTGCGGGCGCGGGCTTCCTCCAGGATACGGGCAGCCGGGACCATTACCCCGAGGTCGATGACCTCGTAGTTGTTGCACTGCNNACGATGTTCTTGCCGATGTCGTGGACGTCGCCTTTGACCGTCGCCATCAGGATCTTTCCGCGCGGCCTCAGGTCCCCCAGCCGGGCCTTCTCGGCCTCGAGATAGGGCACTAGATGGGCGACGGCCTTCTTCATGACACGGGCGCTCTTCACGACCTGGGGCAGGAACATCTTGCCGGCGCCAAAGAGGTCGCCGACCTCGTTCATTCCGGCCATCAGCGGCCCTTCGATGACCTCGATCGGGTGGGCAGCGGCCAGCCGAGCCTCCTCCGTGTCCTCGACGACGTAGGTGTCGATCCCTTCCACGAGGGCATGCAGGAGCCGGTCGGCGACCGGCCGCTCGCGCCAGGCCAGGTCTGCCACGGGCCGAGCGGAACCCCCGGCCGTGTATCTACCGGCTATCTCCAGCAGGCGCTCGGTTGCGTCGGACCGGCGGTTCAGAACGATGTCCTCGACGCGTTCCAGCAGCTCGGCGGGGATCTCCGAGTACACTGCGAGCTGGCCGGGATTCACGATGCCCATGTCCATGCCCGCGGCGACGGCGTGGTAGAGGAATACGGCGTGGATCGCCTCGCGGACCGTGTCGTTGCCGCGGAAGGCGAACGAGACGTTGCTGACGCCGCCCGAGACGTGGACCCCCGGCAGCTCGGCCTTGATGCGCCGGACTGCCTCGATGTAGGCGACCGCGTAGCCGGCATGCTCCTCGATGCCGGTGCCGATGGCGAAGACGTTCGGGTCGAAAACGATCTCATCCGCCGCCAGCCCGACCTCCTCGGTCAGCAGGCGGTAGGCGCGCCGGCAGATCTCGACCTTGCGCTCGACCGTGTCGGCCTGACCCTGCTCGTCGAAGGCCATGACGATGACCGCGGCGCCGTAGCGGCGGGCCAGCCGTGCCTGGCGCAGGAACTGAACCTCGCCCTCTTTGAGCGAGATCGAGTTAACGATCGGCGCCCCGCCGATGCAGCGCAGCCCGGCCTCGATGACCGACCACTTCGAGGAGTCGACGACTACCGGCACCCTGGCGATTGCCGGCTCCGAAGCCACCAGGTTGAGGAAGCGCGTCATGGCCGCTTCCGAGTCCAGCATGGCCTCGTCCATGTTTACGTCGATCGCCTGGGCGCCGGCGTCCACGCCGCGGCGGGCGACCTCAAGGGCGCCGTCGAAGTCACCGTCGACGATGCGGCGGGCGAAGGCGCGTGACCCGGCGACGTTCGTGCGCTCGCCGATGTTGACGAAGAGGCTGCCCTCGCCGACGTTGAGCGCCTCGAGGCCAGCCAGCCGCAGGGCCTCGGGCCGTGCCGGGACGATCCGCGGCGGGAGTCCGGGGGCGGCGTCGACAAGCGCCGCCACGTGCGCGGGGCCCGTCCCGCAGCAGCCGCCGACGACGTTGACGATCCCGGCCTCGGCGAATTCGCGCAGGACCGCGGCCATCGCCTCGGGCGTCTCGTCATACCCGCCGAACTCGTTGGGCAGCCCGGCGTTGGGATGTGCGGCCACGAACGTGTCCGCGAGGCCGGAGAGCTCCTCCACGTGGGACCGGAGCTGTCTCGCCCCGAGCGCGCAGTTCAGGCCGACTATGAGCGGCCGGGCGTGGCGGACCGCATTCCAGAACGCCTCGACGGTGTGGCCGGAGAGCGTCCGGCCGCTGGCGTCGGTGATCGTGCCGGAGATCCAGAGCGGCACCTCGACGCTCAGCTCATCGAAAACGCCCTGGATCGCGAATATGGCCGCCTTGGCGTTGAGGACGTCGAAGACGGTCTCGACCATCAGCAGGTCGGCGCCGCCGACGAGCAGCCCGCGGGCGGCCTCGGCATACGCCTCGGCCAGCTCCTCGAAAGTGATGGAGCGCGCGGCTGGGTCGGCCACGTCCGGGGAGATCGAGGCGGTCTTGTTCGTTGGCCCCAGCGATCCGACAACGAAGCGCGGTCGGTCGGGATCGCGCTCCTCGGCGGCGTCGGCCGCTGCCCGCGCGATCCGGGCCGCCTCAACGTGGATCTCGTAGGCCACGCCCTCCATCCCGTAATCGGCCTGGGCAATGCGCGTGGCGGTGAACGTGTCGGTCGAGATGATGTCGGCGCCGGCCGCCAGGTACGCGTCGTGGACGGCGCGAACGATGTCGGGGCGCGTCAGGCAGAGGAGGTCGTTGTCGCCGCGTACGTCGCGAGGGTGAGTGCGGAAGCGCTCGCCGCGGAAGTCGGCCTCGGTCAGGCCGTAGCGCTGGATGAGCGTCCCGGTCGCTCCGTCGAGCACGAGGATTCGCTTCTCCAGGAGTGGGCGAAGCAGGAGCAGGCGCCCCTCACGCGTCCGGGAGTTGCCTGCCGGCGTTCCTGGGGGCGGTGTCGCCGGTGTGATTGGGGCGATCTCTGCGGGCACTATCGAGGGAACGTGAGTCTCGGTGGGCCTGCCTCCTTCTGCGCGCAGTGTACCGATCGAATGGAATAGCGGCGGAGTGGGTCGTCCGAAGCACCGCGGATTGCGTCAGTCGGATGTCGGGCGACTCGGCCGATTCGACCGCCGCGCCAGCACGAATACGGACGGACCGGGCGTCATGGAGCCGAGCGGCTCCTGAAGCACGGCCTCGATTCGAGCCAGAGCGCCGGGCGGCAGGCGCCGGCTCAGGCGTGGCAGTCGGAAGAGCGACGCGGCCCGCGTCCGATCCACGGTGAAGCCGGCCGCGCGCAACGACCGGCGAACGCTCACCGGGGCGTGATCGTAGTGGAGCGGCTTGTACTCGACCGCCCCGAGCTCGAACGGCGACCAGTCCTGGCGACCGAGCAGACGCCGTGCGATCGACTTGAGGTTGCGTTTGTTCGCGTACTCGATGACGAGCGCGCCTCCGTCCCGGACGACTCGTCCGAGCTCTGCGATGACCGGGGCCGGGTCGCGAAAGTGGTGCAGGACGCGGACGCACACGGCCGCATCGAAATAGCCGTCGGGGAAGGGCAGGGCGAGCGCGTCGCCCAAAGTGACGTGGAATCTCGGGTCCTGGCCCAGGGCCTCCAGCGCCGCCTCAACGTGAACGCGAGACGAATCGAGCAGAACGACCTCGCTGTAGCCCTTGTACTCGTCTGCCAGCCTGCCGAATCCGGATCCTACTTCGATCAGTCGTTCGCCGGCCGGCGGCAGCATCGCACGCAGCGCCGTGCGATCGCAGGCATTCTCGTAGGCTCGGGCAGCCCAAAACACGTCTCGATAGCCGAGGTCTTCGTACGTGGCGAGGGTCGGGTGGGGCGTCTCCGAGGCAGCCAACGGGCGGGTCCTGCGAGGGTCGCGCGGGTCGCGAGGCAGGCCGGGGTCGCGGAAGCCGGGCTACGTCGCCGCAGGCCGATCAGGACGGGCTGGCGGCGCCGACTGCCCGACGGTGGACGGCGAATTCGTCAGCGACGCCCGTCCAGCCACAGTCGCAGCGGACGACGTTCGTTCGAGCGTTGTACTCCTCGATCAGGTGCGACTTGACCGGCCGGAGAGGGTTCGGGGCGACCGCCGTGCGGACAGGCCGAGCCATGGTTCCTCCTCCAGCTCCCAACCCTGACGACGCCGCGGCGATCGGTCGCTTGGCGACCGCCGCCAGACGGGTCCGCGGGCGCTCGGATAGGGAGACGCCGTTCGGGGAGCAAGCCCCATTCTAGCAGACCCGCATGCGATCCCTCAGTCGACCAGGTCGGCGAACATCTCAGCCGTCGATCTGGCACGTCCCGGCCGAACCTTCGGGCGTCCCGGTCGGGTTTCGCCTGCCGAAACGGGCAGGGGTGCCTCCTCGACGAGGTTGGAAACGTCATAAGAACACTCGATCGCTGTCTTCGCGGGAGTTTCGAGAGGAATAGGCCGCCGAAAGCCGTCCAGGGAGGGATCATAGTCAGATGATCGGGAAGATACTTGATTCGTCTGGTGCGCTTTCCCCGAGGCGTGCAATACCATCTATTCACGTTCAGGACCGGGGTGTAGGCTGCGCACGTTCTCATCGGCCTCGGGACCCGTCATGCAGGCCGACAGGAGCGTGGAAGCCAGACGATCCCAGTAAGGGACGACGCTGGTCCAGTTGGAGAAGGAGGCTCGTCTCGTGCTAAAGGAACTGTGGGCGAAGGTTTCGCCCAGCGAGAAGTTCGTGGCCTACGGCGCTGTGGCGGTCGTAGTCGGTTGGATCCTCGGCCAGGTCCTTGGATCGAGCACGATCGGTGGCGGCAGCGTGGGAGGCTACAACATCCCCGGTTACACCATCAACTACTTCGGCTGGGGTAATGCGGGCTTCCTTGAACTCGTGGCCCTCGTGGCGGCGATCGTCGTTGGCGTGGTCCTGTACCTCAAGAATGCGCCGAACATGAACATCACTTGGCCGCTCCCCGTCGTGCAGATCCTCCTCGGCGCCGCGGTCGTGTCGCTGGCCGGCGGCGTCCTCGCGACTCTCATTCAGATCACCAACGGCGGCAATCCGCCCATCCTCATGTATGTTGCCGATGTCGTCGTCGTCGTCGGCGGCGCTGCCATGGCGTGGTTCTCGTACCAGGAGTTCCTGGCCTCCAAGGCCGCGTAACCTCTCGCTCACAGAGCGGCGGTCGCCCGAAGGCGACCGCCGCTTTCTTTTTGGCGAAGGCCGCTCAGGCGCCCTGCGCGTGGACGACGCGGAAGCAGTCCGAGCAGTAGACGGGTCGGTCCATGTGCGGCTTGAAGGGAACCTGCGCCTGATTGCCGCATCGCGAGCAGACGGCCGCGAAGTACTCACGCGGTCCGCCATTGCCGCCACTCCCACCGCGTTCACGGCCGGAGGCGTCGCCGTTGTCCCTCATCGAACGCCTGGCGACCCTGCAACTCGGACAGCGCTTCGGGTCGGAGGCAAACTCCTTTTGCGCGTAGTACTCCTGGTCCTCGGCCGAGTGGACGAACTCGGCGCCGCAGTCGACGCAGGTCAGGGTCCGATCGACGTAGGTCACGATTCTCCTCCCGGAGTCGCGGTTTCCGCGCCGACGGTCCCTGGGACGGGCGAACGAAATGGTGCCGGGCCTCACTGGGGCGCAGAGAGGCTCAGGCTGATCCGGTCGACAGTCTTCGGTTCAGGGGTGCCCGTCTGGGACGCACCGGCAGGGCGGCAGGATATCACGCGAGACCGGCCGGGCTGAATGGGCGTTCCGGAGAGTCGGACAGGCGGGACACGACCGCCGCCGGCGATTCAACTGCGCTGCATCGGCGGCCTCCGAACCTGCCACAATCGCTCAGTCGGCTCGTCGTCGCGGCACCGGCCGCTGCGGTTCGGGCCGAGCGCTTGGATCGTGCGGCGAGCCTCGCGGATCGCGCGCGGATCGCCGCGGGTCGGGTGCGTATCCCGGGATGTCGGGGCGCGAGAGGAAGAACCGGTCCGATGCTGCGCTTGCTTCACACGGCCGACGTCCATCTCGGGGCGAGGCACACCGACTTGGGTGAGCGTGCCAGCGTCCTGCGTGAGCGCCAGTTCGCCGCCTTCCAGGCGTCCGTGGAACTGGCTATCGTCGAGAAAGTCGACATCTTCCTCGTCGCCGGTGACCTGTTCGACTCCAACACGCAGCCGCGCCGCTCCGTTGAGCGGGTTGCCGCCGAGCTGGGGCGCCTGGCCCGCGCCAGCATCCGTACGGTGATCATTCCGGGAACTCACGACGTCTACGACGGCGCCTCGATCTATCGCTCGTACGACCTGGCCGGCATGGCACGAGCCGGCAGCGACTGGGTCGTGGTTCTGACGCCGTACATGCCGGAGGTCGTCTTTCCACCCCTCGACGCAATCATCTACGGCAGGGTTTTCGATACCAAGCGCTCGCCGCGCAGCCCGCTGGCCGGGCTCGATGCCGCATCGGACACGCGAGCCACCTGGAAGATCGGCATGGTCCACGGCGCACTCGCCATCCCCGGGCGCACCGATTCGGATGCCGTCGTCTTCACGGAAGAGGAGATCGCCAGGACCGGGCTCGACTACCTGGCCCTGGGCCACTGGCACTCCGCCATCGAGGGACGCGCCGGAAAGGTGTCGTACGCCTACTCCGGCGCGCCTGAACCCGTGGCCGTCGACCAGGACGGCGCGGGTCAGGTGCTCATCGTCACGCTCGAGGACCAGGGTGGTCGCCACGTGGTCTCGATCGCGCCCAAGCGCGTCGGCCAGACGAGATCCGAGAAGCTCGACCTGGATGTCGGCGGCGTGAAGAGTCAGCCTGAACTCATCGACGTCCTCGGGCGCCATGCCGACTCGAACCTTGTCTTCGACGTGCGACTGACCGGGCTGTACCCGGACGACCTCGATCTCGACATGGACGAGGTGGAGCGGGCTCTGGCACCGTCGTTCCTGCGCCTCCGCATCCGCGACATGTCGATCCCCGCCTCGCCCGAGGGAATACCTCCACCTCCGGAAACTGTCCTGGGCGCCTTCGTTCGGAACATCGAGGATCGGATCGCGGAGCTGGAAAGGAAGTCCGGCTCAGCCGAAGCAGGCCCGTCCACGCCCCCACCCATCCAGCCCCTTCCGGCCGGGCGCGGCGGGTCTTCGTCGATCGCCTCACCCGAGATCGATTCCGAGGAGGAGCTGGCCAACCTGCGGGAAGTCCTGCGACTGGGCCGCCATCTCCTCGAAGGTCGCCAGGTGACGCTATGAGCGGGCAAGCCGTGAGCGGAGTCGCCGACCGATGAGGATCACTCGCCTGCAGCTTCGGGACTTCGGGCGGCACCGCGATCTCGATATCGCGCTCGCCCCCGGCTTCACGATCATCCGCGGCCCCAATGAAGCCGGCAAGTCCACGATCCAGAGAGGTCTGGAGTTGGCCCTCTTCCGTAAGCCGACCGCCGCTACCGCGGAACTGGAGGCCCTTCGGTCCTGGGGCGCGGGCGAGGACGGGCGTTCGTGGACGCGAATCGAGTTCGTCGTGGACGATGAAGCCGGGCCGAACGGCGACCGCGCAAGTCGCGGCGTGCTGGAGAAGGAGTTCCGCGGTCAGCGCGGGCGTGTTTCGCTCGAGCTTGACGGCCACGCTCATACCGACCCGGCCAAAGCCGAGGAGATCGTCGCCGGCCTGACCGGCATCCCCAACGAGGCCTTCTTCCGCTCAACGGCCTCCATCCGGCACGAAGAACTCGACGATCTCGACCGCGACGAAGGCGCGCTGCGGGACCGGCTGCAGGCCAGCATCGGCGGCGGCGACAAGGGCTCTTCGCGAGCGAAGGCTCGTCTGGAGGACGCCATACGGGTTCTCAAGTCGAAGGGCGACAAGAACCCGGGCCGACTCAAGATCGCCGAGGAGGCGGTCGGCCGCGCCGCGCTGGCGCTCAAGAACGGGGAGGCTGCACTCGAGAAGCTCGAGAAGGATCGCGACGCGCTGGCTCAGGCCCGCGACGCGCGTCTTCGGGCCGAGACCGCCATTGCCGAAAGCCGCAACATGCTCGAGGCCGCTCGTCAGGTCGAGCGTCTTCGGTCCGATCGAATGGTCGTCGCCGAGAAGTTCGAGCGCTACCGCCAGGCCGCGGAGGCGCAGCAGCGGCTGCAGGACCTGGAGACGATGCCCGAGCAATCGATCGCCAGCCTGCGCGATCAACTCGACCGGATGCGAACGATGCAGAGCCGGGTCTCGATCCTCCAGGAGACACTGCACGAGGACCTCGGACCCGACGTCGAGCCAAACGAGCCCGAGCCGGGTTACATGAGCGCCGGAATCCTCACGGTGATCGCGCTCGGCGCGACCGGGGTGTCAGTGTCGTTCGGAGTGATCCGTGCACTCGTGCCGGTGCTCCTGCTGGGCCTCGTGCTGCTGGGCGTTTCGATCTTCCTGGCGCTGCGGTTCTGGGAACGGCGCTCGGTGGCGATGAACGTCCACCGCATAAACGAGGCCCGCGAGCGCGACAGGACGGTGCGGCGCCAGGGTCGCGTCGGCACGGAAGAGGGTCTGCGCGTGGCCCAGTCGGGCGTGCAGAACATCCTCCGCGAGCTCGGCGTGCATGACATTGCCTCCGCCGAGAAGCTGCTGACGGCGGAACAGGGCCGGCGGCAGGAGATCGCGACGCTGCAGGTCCAGGTCTCGGCGTTGCTGGGCGGCCAAACCGGCAGCGTGACGGAGTTGCGCGATCGGGCCGCGCTCGAGATGGAGCAGAAGACTGCCGCGGTCGCTGCCCTGGGGCCCATCGCCAACGACGCTCGCGCTCGCGAGCGGCTTGAGGCGGAGGTCCGCGACCGACACGCGGCTCTCGAGCGGGCGCGTGACGCCGAGGCGGCCGCGATCGCTCGCGTGGACGCCAACCCGGTCGACTCGGAGCAGGTCGCGGGCGAGGCCGAGCGGGTCGTTACGTGGCAGGGCCAGCTCGGCGCCCTCAAGCGGCGAGTCCGCATCTACGAGATGACGCTGGCGGCGATTGCCGCTTCGGAGAGCGGCACCATGCGCAAGGCGACTCGCTTCCTCGAGCAGCAGGTCGGACGGGACATAGCCCGTCTGACTGGCGGCAGATATGGGCGGGTCGGCATCGACGACCAGACCCTGGACATCCAGATATGGGCCCCGGAGCGCGGAGACTGGGTCGCGGCCAACCAGTTGAGCAAGGGCACGGTCGACCAGGTCTTCCTCGCCGCACGCATCGGCCTGGTAAGACTGGTGACGCAGGGACGGCACCCACCGCTGGTCCTGGACGACCCATTCGTCACTTTCGACGACACCCGAGCAGCTCGAGCGGCCCTGTTGCTGCGCGAGCTGTCGGCGGACTTCCAGGTCATCTACCTGGCTTGCTCGAATCGATACGACGGCCTGGCGGATGCCGTCGTCGAGCTGCCCGGGCCGACCGAAGCGGAGCAAGCAGCCGCCGAGAGCGCGCCTCTCGCCGAGGCTCAGCCGAACGTGTCGGCAGAGGGCGACGCATCGGCAGGCCTCATTGAAACCGGTTCGGCCGATGCCACGGCGTCGCCGGCCGCCCCGGCGCCGCCGGCCGCCGGGGCCGCGCCCGAGGCTACCGCCTCAGCGGCGGCGCCCGGGGTTGAGGTGGCGGAGGTTGCCGCTGCGGATCCGGCCGCATCGACTGCGGATCCGGCCGCATCGACTGCGGATCCGGCCGCACCGGCTGCGCCGGACGCCGATGCGTCGAATGGGGAGGCCGGGACCGCTGGCGACGCCGGTGCCGCTGGGGACGAGCTCGCTGCGAGCGGCGCCGCAAACGGCATCATCGTCGCTGACCTCGACGAGGTCATTGCCTTCGGACCCTCAGACGGCGACTTGCCGAATTCTGCCGCTGGGCCGGCTGCGGCCCCGGACGAGCAGGGCGAGGTCCGGCCGAGCTGATGGCCGGCGAGATCCCCCAGGGCCTTGCCGTCGAGCCGATCTGGATCATCGAGGCCGCCTACGGTCCCGATGCCGCGGAGCGTCGTTCGGCCGTCAGGGCGGAGCACCTGGCCCGTATAGCCGACCTTCGCCGCGTGGGCACGATCGTCGAGGCCGGCGCCTTTGCCGACATGTCGGGGTCGCTGGTTCTGCTCCGGGCCCCCAGCGAGGAAGCGGCGCTGGCCGTGGTCCAGGAAGACGTCTACTATCGGTCGGGCGTTTGGACGGGGTTCCGCGTCCGAGCGTTTGGACGCGTAGCCAGGCTGGGCGAACTCACGAGCGACTGACGATAGGACCGCCGCGCCGTCCGGTCCTGGGGGCTCCGCCATCGGCCGGGGCCGGGCTCTCGAGCGTCGAACGGCCACTCAGGTGGTTCTCGCCGGCGTAGGTCGCCGCCTGACCCGCCCCGGAGGGATGCCGTCCCGGGGGAGGCCCCCGCTCGATCTTGCTCTTCTCGTGGAGGTTCCTGAGCCGGCAGGTCGTCCAATCGAGGCTATGGGAATGCGATCAGTGCGGTCAGATCGGGGCGCCCGCTGTCGGCCGATTGATTCCGCAGCTTGACCTGATACGTCTTCGTTGGATCGACGTTGGCCGTGAACGCGGGGTTGATGTAGGTGGCGCCTGGATACTGACGCTGATCGACAGTGACGGACGGCGGCGTGGTGACGTCCAGGAGGGTCATGCTCGCGTCGCTCGTAACGACAGTCCATTCCGCCTGCACGTTGATGAGTCCGGCGACGCGCGGCTTGAAGGTGGCGGAGAAGCCGTTGAGCGCTTCCGATACGCCCGAGGTCGAGCTCCCCTGGAACCGACCGTGGCTGAGCTGCATCTTGGGGCTGGCCGCGGGCCACGTGAAGGTGACGTCGACCGTCGGCTTGGAGGAGCCGTAGCCAACGAGGGACACCGTCCAGGTGTTGTGGGGTCCGTCGGCCTTGCCCTTGGGGAAGCTGGGTAGCTTGCTGGCGCCGCCGACGTAGCAGTTGTATGCACCGGTGTCGACCTTGGCGCACATCTTGGCGGTGCCGCCGGCCGAGATCTTGGTCACGGCGAAGGTGACCGCGCCGGCGCCATCACTTGTGAACGTGAACGTTCTTGCGGTCCCGCTCGAGTCGCTGGAGGCGTCGAGCGCGAGGCTGTTGAACGTTATCGTCGCCGGGCTGACCAGTCCTTGAGTTGGCGTCGGTGCGGGCGTTCCGGTCGGACTCTGGCTGCCGGTGGCGCTGCCGGAAGCGAGGGCAGTCTCGCCCGGTATCGTCGAGGCGTTGGCCAGGTCGCTCGCCTGAGGCGAGGACGTAGGAGCGGAGGACCCACCCTTGCCGCCCAGGATCATCAGGGCACCGGCGACGCCGATGAGCAACGCGCAGAACACGCCCAAAGCGATCGATGCGTTCTTCCAGACTCTGTCGTCCACCCGGCTCCTCCTGTCCGATCCATCGATTGTCGGCGATGGACCTGGGAAAGATACCGCCTGCGGGCCGTCCGAGGAAATCGGGGCGCCATCTGCCCTGGCGTGGGAGGGGCGTCGCGGCGTCGATTGGATCGAGCGAGATGCCGGTGCGTGGGCCGCGGTGCCTCAACCGCGCGGCTCGGGTAGGCTGCCCCGATGAACCCCAGGCCTGCGCCCGACTGGCACTCCCTGCTCGCCTTGTACTGGGTCACCTCGTTCATCGAGGGGCTTGGGGTGGCGCAGATCTATGCGTTCCTGCCAAACAGGCTGACCGAGGTTGGATTGTCCGCGTCGGACGTCGGGCATTTCGTAGGCGTCCTGGGCGCGCTGTTCTTCCTCTCCGGGCTGCCGTTCATCCCGCTCTGGGGAGTCTGGGCCGACAAGTACAGCCGCAAGGCCGTCATCATCCGCAGCGCGCTCGTTGAGGCGGTCGTCTTCGGCGTCGTCGCCGCCAGCCAGGCCCCATGGCAGCTGGTCGTGGCGATGCTGCTCGTTGGCTTCCAGTTGGGCAACAGCGGCGTGATGATGGCCGCGATTCGCGATGTCACCCCGACCCACCGGCTTGGCCTGGCGATGGGGTTCTTCGCCGCCAGCAGCCCGCTGGGCTTCGGCGCAGGGCCGGTCCTCGGCGCCTTCATGATCGACGGGCTGCATCTCACAAGCGCCGCCGTCTTCGCGGTGGCCGCGGCCCTGTCGATCGGAGTGGCCTTACTGCTTGCCGTTGCGTCGAGCGAAGTCCGGCCCGCAATCGTGCCGACGGGCAGCACGCTCAGCCTCGCCTCTGCCGCCGTCCGAGGCGTCCTCTCGGATCCGATCGTGCGCTGGTTGTTCCTCGTCTACGGCGTCGTCTTCGTCGGCCGTCAGATGTCGGCGCAGTACCTGGTTCTGCTTGTCCACGATGTCGAGCACACGTCGCTCGTGGTAGCCGGCTCGGTGGGCCTGGTGCTCGGCGTCGCGCCGCTCGTGGGGGCGGCGTGCTCTCCGGTAGGCGGTTGGGTCGCGGACCGGATCGGCTTCCGGCCGGTCATGGTGGCGTCCATCGCTGGCATCTCAATCGCCTTCGCGGCGCTGCCGCTGGCCGCCAGCGTGGCCTTGCTGGCGGTTGCGTACGGCGTGGCGATCGCCTTCCAGACGGTGGTTGGGGCGATGGTATCGGGTCTGCTGGCCACGGAGGTACCGGGCGAGCGCCGATCCGCGACGCTAAACCTGATCTACCTTCCGCTCTATCTCGGCGGCATCACTGGGCCGGCGATCGGGGCCGCCGTCTTCACGGAAGGCCTGAGGACAGTCTTCTATGTGGCGGCGGGCGTGCTCGTCCTCGCCACCTTGCTGGCGCTTGCGTTCGCCTGGCGGACGGGCGGAGGGCGATCGAACGTGGCGGCAACTGCCGCCTCACCTTACGTTGGGGTTGTCCGTCGTCCGGATTGAACCGGCGCGACGGCGGGTTGAATCGGCGCGACTCCCGCTCGAGCCGCGGCTCGACCCTGGCTGGGGCTAGCGGGAGCCCAGCGAGGGAACCTCCATCTCCGCCGGACCGACGTATCTGGCGTCCGGCCGGATCAGCTTGTCGGCCGAAGCCTGCTCGATGGCGTGTGCGCCCCAGCCGGCCATTCGAGCCAGGGCGAAGGTCGGTGGGAAGAGATCCGGCGGAAGCCCGACGCCCTGCAGGACCGCGGCCGCGTAGTACTCGACGTTCGTCTTGATAACGCGATCGGGCTTGAGCTCTCCGAAGACTCGCAGGACCACGTCCTCGACCTTGACGGCTATGTCGAGCCATTCGGCCATGTCGGCCATCCCCTCCGCGACTTTGCGGAGAGCGGCGGCCCGGGGATCGTAGGCGCGATAGACGCGATGACCGAAACCCATGATCTTGTCGCCGCGGGCGATGGCTTCGCGGACCCATTGCTCCGCGTTCTCGGGCGAGCCGATCTCATGGAGCTGGCTCACGACTTCGGCCGGGGCGCCGCCGTGGAGCGGGCCCTTGAGGGCGCCGATCGCGCCGCAGATGGCGCTGGCCAGGTCCGACCGTGTGGAGATGATGACCCGGCACGTGAACGTGGATGCGTTGAGGCCGTGCTCGGCGCCGACTATGAAGTAAGCGTCCAGGGCGCGGGCGTCGGCAGGGTCCGGGTCCTTGCCGTTGAGTTGCTGCAGAAAGCCGCCCGCCAGAGAGAGCTTCTGGTTCGGCTTCACCGGCTCAAGACCGTTGCGCAGGCGATGGAAAGCGGCCAGCGCCGACGGCGCGAAGGCCGTGAGCTCGCGGGCCTGGTCCACGGTGGGCGGCCAGTGCGGCCGGCGCCACGCGCCCCAGACGGAGACGGCCGTGCGTAGCGCGTCCATGGGGTGCGTATGCATCGGCAGCTCGCGCAGCGCGCACAGAACCGGATCGGGCACGACGGCCGGGGCCAGACGAGCGGACTTTCGCCACTCGCCCGTCCAGAGCAGCTCGGCGACCCGGCCATACGTGCCTTTCTCGACGAGCTGGCCGATCGGGTAGCCGCGATAGAGGAGCCGGCCGTTTGCGCCGTCGACGAATCCGACGGCCGTTTCGGCGGCAATGACTCCCTCCAGGCCGGGCGAGTACGGTCGCTCGGGGGCGACCTTGGCATCTGCCGGCGCTACGGCCGCAGGTGCCTCCGGCTGCGATGAGGTGGCGGTCTCGATGTTGCTGGTCGTCATCGTCGCCCTCCTTGGGGCCTGGGGCGTGAGCGGCAGTCCTGACTCCGGAGTGGCAGGTTGCCCGGGGCGCTGGACTTGTGGCCCGCATGCTACGCCGATCGCCGATAGCGGCGCGGGTCGTGACGAAACCGTTCAGCCTGGCGAAACGGGTAGGTCTACCCACCCGGCGCGATGCGGCTCAGTCGCGGCGCCGACCTCGCCGCTCGTCGGCCTCGAGCGCGTCGAGGATCAGGCGGATCACGACCGCGCCGAGGAACGCCACCAGCAGGGCGCCCAGGAAACCGTGGCTGCTGTCCATGTGCAGCTCCTCGGTCGCGAACCAGCCGCCGAGGAGGCCGCCCAGGATTCCGACAACCGTGTTGGCGAGACAGCCGTGCGGGCCCCTCTCGACAACGGCGCCCGAGAACGCACCGGCAAGGAAGCCGACGACGATCCAGCCGAGGAAGTCCATGTGGGGCATCAGTTGGCTCCTGAGGCGGTCGAGAAGGTCGTTGTTGGGACCGGTGCCGCGAATCATATCGACGCCGGGCGACCCACGGGATCAGTCGCCCGCACGATTGCGGATCAGCCTCGCGAACGACGCCCACCGGGTAGATGGAGAGAAGGCCGCCGGATCGACCGACGGCCTTCGTGTTGCGGTCGGACGTTTCGAGCTACATCGCGGCGTCCTTCCAGGCCGGCATCGTCTTCATGTACGCGCGGGCCTTCTCCCGCGCCGCCGCGTAGTCGAGGCCATCCTGGCGCATCGTCCACTGCGTGAACCGCTCGAGGCGCTCGTCGGCGGAAGGCAGCGTGCCTTCGGGGGCGCAGTAGGTGCAATAGGGGATCGCGGGGTCGGAAAGGGCGTGATCTTCGGCGCCCGCCAGGGGCATGCCGCAGGACTCACAACTAACTGCCATCGTCATGGGAGGTCCTTTCAGTTTGCGCGTCGGCTCCCGGCTGAACGGCTGCCGGTAGGGCGGCTTCGCCCGGGTGGCCGCGGGGTGGGTTGGAAGGATCGGCGGAAGCGAGCAGCTCGAAGCCGCGGACGACGGTCGCTCGCTCCTCCGGGGACAAAGTCGCCATGANNCCTTTCGCCTCGAGGCGTTGCAGCAACTCCGAGGCGGAGTTCCGTCGCAGCCCAAGGTGTTCGGCCTGCTCGCCCACGGTCAGCGGGCCGCTTGCCGAGAGATGCTGCAGCACCTCCAGCGCGCGACGCGTGACCGGCAACTCTCCGCCCCCGACCCGATTGGCCCAGTGGTACCGCCTGTATACCTCAGGAAAGAGGCGGGCCACCCTTTTCGCGGCCTGGACGGCGTTGATCTCGGCCGCCAGCTCGTCCGTGCCTGACGGGTCGTGGGCCGGGCTGGAGCGACGGTTCGGTGCGGACCTGCTCGTGGCGATCATGTCGCAACGACTATCTCCGGGCTCCGCCCCTTCGTCAACGGACATGACCGATCGCTACGACACATTGAGGCGTGCTCGCGCCCGTGGCTGCCGGCGGATGCTGTCGTGCCGCACCTCAAGACAGGCAGGCCGATTCGGCTCGCGCGGACACAGTTGAGCGCATAGTGCCGCCCGAATGGGTGGGTTTGGCCGACCGATGTGGAGTCGGCCGATCGCTCGAGTCCGGAGTTACGGATGCATCGCCGCCGCTGGTTGGCAGTAGTCGCCGCCGTCGTCCTCGTCGGTACGGTCGAGGTTCTGAGCGACACGGCCTCCGATGCCTTCCTGCCGTTTCCTTTTCACACCCTGCTCGTGCTGGCGGTCGTGACCGCGGTTGTTGGAACCGGCGCGGGGTACGCGTTCCGCCGGATTGATCGACTGGCAGGCGATCTTCGCGTGCGCAACGCCGCTCTGGAGTCGCGCAACGTCGTGCTCCGGGCCGTCTACGACGTTAGCCTTGCCGTCTCCGGCCAGGCCGATCCCGACCAGACGATCGCCTCTATCGTCGGCCACGCCCGCTCGCTCCTGGGAGTGGATGCGGCGCTGCTGGCCCTGGACGGTCCGGCCGGTGAACTGCGTCTTCGAGCGGCCAGCGCCGGTCCCGGCGTGCTGCTGGGCGACGAGCCGGCAGGCGTCGGTGCCATGGCCCGGGCGGAGGACAGCCTCGATTGCTACCTGCGGCCGGGTTATCGCATCGCCCTCTCCGCGCCGGTCGGTCACGGCGAGAAACGCGTCGGGATGCTCGGTCTGGCGACTTCGAACGCCGTCCGCCGACGGTTCGACGCGTCGGAGATCGAGATGCTGTCCGCCCTGGCAACTCAGGCAGCCCTGGCGCTCGAGGCCGTCAGGCTGCAGGGCGAGCTGAAGGTTCTGGCGATTCAGGGCGAGCGCGAACGCATCGCCCGGGAGATGCACGACGGTCTGGCCCAGGTCCTCGGCTACGTCAACACGAAGTCGCAGGCCATCGAGGAGTTGCTCGCCGACGGGCGCGTGGTCGAGGCTAGACGACAGCTGGCCGAGCTGGCAGAGGCGGCTCGGTCGGTCTACGTGGATGTCCGTGAGGCGATCCTTAGCCTGTCCACGCCCGTGCCCCCGGATCGGGGAGTGGCTGCGGCACTGGAAGAGTACGCGGCGCTGTACGCGGAATCCTCGAAGCTCGCCGTCCACTTTCATGCGAGCCGCGGCGCGGCCGGGGCGCCGCTTTCGAGCGCGGCCCAGGCAGAGGTCTTCAGCATCGCCCGCGAGGCGTTGACCAACGTGCGCAAGCACGCGCACGCCCACCGGGTGAGCCTGGACCTGGACCTCGCCGGCTCCGAGCTGGTTCTCCGCGTCGAGGACGACGGCGTAGGCTTCGACGCGGAGCTGCTGGCGGCCGGCCCGGAGCGCTGGCCGCACTTCGGTCTGGCGGGCATGCGAGAGCGTGCCGAATCGGTTGGGGGCCGCATCCGCTGGCGCAGCCGACCCGGTGCCGGAGCCCAGGTTGAGCTCAGCGTTCCGGTCGGAGGTTCCTCGTGGAGCCCCCTACCCATTGGCGCGGCGCCGTCCGCCGGGATGGGGCGTCCCGCCACGCAGCACCAGGCGGTCCGATCGTCGGCAGAGGCCGTTTCGGAGGGAGAATGAGGCCATGAGAACCCTCCTCGTCGACGACCATGCGCTCTTCCGCGACGGCGTGGCGTCACTGTTGCTGGCCTGGGGACACGAAGTCGTGGGCCAGGCCTCGGACGGCGGGCAGGCGATCGAGCTCGTGGACGAGACGTCGCCCGAAGTGGTCCTGATGGACGTCCGCATGCCCAACGTCGGTGGGATCGAGGCCACGGCCAGGATCAAGGAGCGCCACCCCGAGGTCGCCATCGTCATGCTCACGGTCAGCGAGGAGGAGGCCGACCTGTTCCGCGCCATCAAAGCCGGGGCACAGGGTTACCTGCTCAAGAACCTCGAGGCGCCTCAGCTGAGGTCCATGCTCGAAGGCGTGGCCAGGGGCGAACCGGCGATCACGCCCGCCACGGCAGCGCGGATCATCGATGAGTTCCTGCGGACGCCGGGCGGCAATCGGCAGCCGACCCAGCACTTGACCGATCGTGAGCTGGAGGTCCTCAAGCTCGTGACCGCAGGCCTGCGCAACCGCGAGATCGCGACCGAGCTCGGCATCAGCGAGAACACCGTCAAGTTCCACCTGAAGAACATAGTCGAGAAGCTGCATGCCCAGAACCGCGCCGAGCTGGCTGCCCGAGCCGTGCGCGAGGGCCTGGTGCCGGATCCGCCGCGAGGTATCGCCTTCCACGAACGGCCGCACCGGGATGTGCTGGACCGAAGTCGCCGGTAGCCGGCGACGCGACCCGTGGGGCGCCGCTACGCGGAGCGGCCACTCCCCGATGCCAGGCGGGTAGTTGGGGCAGCCCACCCGGGCAGGTAGGGCAACTGCTTTCCTCCGGCACATGTGGCGCAAGGTCGCGGCAGGCATCCTAGCCCAGAAATCCGCACGGCCGAGGCGTCCCATGGGCTATCGGATCCAGATTGAGAATGGCGGCTGTCTGAACTGCGGCGTCTGCATGGACGTCTGCCCGGTTCAGGCCCTCGACATGAGCCGGCCGCAACGGCCCGGCGTGGAGGTGTCCGGCCTCTTCGGGGCGCCCTTCGACTGGATGATGGAATACCCGGTCCAGGTCGGCGAGTGCATCGGCTGCGGCATCTGCGTCCGAGAGTGCCCAACTCACGTCG
>PMNU01000045.1 GCA_003165675.1 Chloroflexota bacterium | reverse complement strand
CCCATCGGTGCCCCTGGATGGCCGGAGTTGGCCTTCTGGACGGCGTCGATGGAGAGCGTCCGGATGGTGTCGATCGTCAGCTGGTCGAGGTCCGTGGCGGCTTCCGTCATTCGATCTCCAGCTCCCTTGCTGGCGCCGCGACTGCGGGCGGCGCCTTCGGCGGCATGAGCGGCGTGCCGGGGTTGTTGGGCGCACCTGGCGGAGCCGCTACGTCTCGTCTAGGCCCCGGGAGGAGTCCGGCAGCTCGCCGGGCCTTGCTCTCGAGATGGGCGCGAAGGGGAGACCCCGTCGGATCGACGCTCCGGGCCCGATGACCACGCCATTCTACGGCCCGGCGCCGATCCGCCAGCGTGCGCCGGCATCCGCACCGGCTCACCTCTCGGCGCATCAAAGGTTGCGGCGTATCGGCGGGCTGCTACACTCGCCAATCAGGCGGCGCTCGCCCGGAGAGGCCGAGCGGCAGCTGCCGGCAGGGGCCCGGCGATGGTCCCGCCAAAGTGTCGGCTGAGTGCGAGGAAGCTGCATGCGGATCTACGATGGCAGTCCGCGCCAGAATTACGAGGAAGTCCTGCGGTCCATCGGCGCGTTCCTCGATCAGCGAGGCATGCGCGAGGTTATGGTGGTGGAGGCGCCCGACGGGTTCGTCGTTCAGGGCATCATCGTCGAGGGGGCGGCCGTCGGCACGTGGTCGGAGAGCCTCGGTCAGCAAACGAAAGAGACGTTCACATTCCTTGACGACGACATCGGCCGCTTCATGGAGGAAGGCCAGGCCAGGCGCGACAACCAGCATCGGGCGGTCACGTGGGGTCAGGCGGGCTACTATGAGCAGGCGTTCCGCGTTGTTGGCCGATATGTCGACGAGCAGAAGCCGCGCGACATCTTCTTCTTCGAGCAAGACGGAGCGTTCGTGCTTCGGCTCCTGATGCGGACGCAGACCGGCAGCCGGCACGTAATAGCCGAATTCACGCGGGACGAGGTCGAGGCGATGATCGCCCAGGCCCCCGATCTCAGAGGCGACAAGGCCAAGCCCCAGCCGGGAGCCTGAGCCCCGGAGCAGCGGGCGGGTAGGGAGGTAGGACGATGAGAATCGTGAAGATCTTGGCGACATTCCTGCTGCTGGTGCTGGCTGCACTCGTGATCATTCCGCTCCTCGTGCTGGCCGGTCTGTTCATCTGGCTGAAGCTGACTGAGGAGGGCGACGAGGAGTCGCTCGAGCTCGACCAGGAGAACATCTAGCCACGCCCGACACCTATCCTAAGGAGGTCGCCCGGGCCGCAGGGTCCGGGCGATTGTTTTGCCCGGCATGACCCCCCAGCCCGCCGCCGCACCGGTGTCCGTCTCCGAGGAGCCCCGGTCCGCGGGGGCGACGGATGAGCACTCCATCCCCACCGCCCGAGCGCGCCTGCTCGCCGAGTTCGCGGTACTGCTCGTGATGCTGACCTGGGGCGCGAACGTGGTTGCGGTAAAAGCCGCGATCGCCAACGTGCCGCCCATCGTGTTCGCCTTCGGCCGTTTCGCGGCGGCTTTCCTTGTGCTACTTGTATTTCTCCGCTGGCGCGAGGGCAGCGTGTCGCTGCCCCGCCGAGACGTTCTTCCAATCGCCCTCCTCGGGCTGGCCGGGTTCGGTCTCTACCAGGATCTGTGGGCCTCGGCGCTGGGCGAGACGACTGCCGCCAACTCCGCATTGCTGACCGCCGCCACGCCCGTGTCGACGATGCTCATCGCCGCTGCCGTCGGATCGGACACGCTCTCGCCGGCCAAGGCGATCGGAGCAGCCATTTCCTTCTGCGGGGCAGTAGGCGTTGTCGCGGCGACACATGGCTTCGGGCTCACCGGAGCCTCAGCCGGCGATCTGCTGACCCTGGCGGCCACCGTCCTGTGGGCCTGCTACGTTGCCTTCGGCGCTCCGGTGCTGCGGCGCCACTCCCCGCTACGGACGGCGACCTGGGCCATCGGTTTCGGGTGCCTGGGAATGCTGCCACTGGCCCTGATCGAGCTTCCCCAGTTCGTCCCCGCGGACGTGAGCGGCGGCACTCTGGGCCTCCTGGCGTTCTGCGCGCTGGTTCCGGCGGCGGCTGCGAATGTCGTCCTTTTCGAGGCCATCAAGGTCCTGGGACCGACGCGGGTGATGCTCTTCCAGTTCCTGGTCCCCGCCTTCGCCGTGGTCATGGCCGCGTTCTTCCTGGGCGAGGCAATCGTGGTGGGTCAGGTGATCGGTGGCCTCGTGATCGTCCTCGGCATTCTCGTCGCCCGTTCGCGCCGCCTCGCGGCCGCAGTGGGGTAGCGCTCGCCCTCCCCAGCTCGCTGCCATCGCCGTCTGCCTGCGCCGGGGTCGCGGACCCGCAACCCGAGCTCGCGCGCTGCCGCTCCCCGGTCCCACGAGGGCGCCGCTCATGCCGGGTTTGTGCCCGCGCTTTGCATAGGCGAGCCCGGAGCCATCCTGGAGACGTTCGCCAGCTGAGAACGAGGGGACAGCGATGTATGACGAGACGGGGGGAACGTCCGGATCGCGAGGCAGACCTGCGCGCCGCTATGGCGGACATAGAGTCGCGGCGAGTATCGCTCGTGGAGGCCTACCACTCCTGGGCACCGCGGCATCGGCTGGTCATGGTCAGGGTCGGCAAGGCCTACGTCCTCTGGGTGACTCTGGCGGTACTGGCCGTGGAGCTTGCCGGCGCCCTTGCTCTTCGCTCCGTCCTGATCGTTGTGATCGCCTTCGTGACTGCTGGCGTGGTCTCGCTCGTGGCCGACGCCATGCTCGACGCCTGGGTCGACGAACACAACGCGCGGCTCGACGCCCCGATCAAGTCACTGCTGGCTGATGCAAGCTATGAGGACGACGCGTAGCCGATCCGCCACGCTCGGTTCGCCGCCCAGGACCACCACGTTCCGGGTCCTGCGGCCACGACACCGTCGGCTGGACTCCTCAGACTATGCGGAGGAATCTGCGTTCGGTCGGGATCGAAACGAACCGCCCCGGTCGATGGTCTTCTAGAGTGGGACCGGTCCGCAGGCCGAGAAGGTGTTTTGCCGAGGGAGTTCACGACGCTGGGAAGTGCGCTGGCAGTCCGTGGTGGCGAGCTCGAGGATTCCTTCGAACGGATCTACGTAGACGCCTGGCCGCGCGTGCTGAAATACGTCTGGCTGCTGGTCCGTGATCTCCCGGAAGCCGAGGACCTGACAGCCGAGGCGCTGCGGCGCGGCTACGTCGCGTGGTCTAGCGGACGGCTGCGTGGTCGCGACCCGATCCCGTGGCTGCTCCTCACCGCTCGGCGCCTGGTCATCAACCGCGCCCGGAGACGAGCCCTGATCGCCTGGATCCCACTGGCAGGCGAGCCCCACGTCGTTGACGTGAACGACGCGCTGGCGAGGTCCGAGTCGGCCATCTGGTTTCGGCAGCTGGCGCGCCTGCTGCCGGCGCGCCAGTACGAGGTGCTAGTCCTGCGCTACCAGCTGACGCTGCCAGACGCCGAGACGGCGCGAATCATGGCCATCTCGGAGGCCGGCGTCCGCTCGCTGGCCTGGCGAGCGCTCGAGACGCTTCGCCGTCACCCGGAGGTGCTGGAATGAGCATTGACGACCGTTTCGAAGAGCTGGTCCGGCGCCGGCTGGCCAGAGAGGATGCCGCGCTGGACCATCAGCTGCCGGGCCCCCCACCGTTCGCGGCGACCTGCCTGGCGCGACCCGGACGGACGACCCTGCCCGCCCGGTCCGTGGCCCTGCGGCCGATCATTGGAGCGATTGTTGGCGCGCTCGTCGTCGCAGCGCTGATCGGAGTGACCCTGGTCCGTCACGTCGAGGTCGCCTCGACGGCATCCCCGTCGGCCACAGCCAGCGCCTCGGGCACCGCCTCGCCCTCGGCCGAGGCGTCGCAGGCCGCGTCGGCNNCGGCCACGCCGGCCACGCCGGCGCCTACGGTGCCCGGAACTCCCAAGGCATACAAGGTCGAGATAACCGCCGGTCCGACGATCGCGATCGCGTCGAGACGAACCCAGTACGCCGCCACGGAGCTAGCCGACGGTCGAATACTCCTCACCGGCGGTTATCTGGGCACAGGAGGGATAGTGCCTTGCGGCAACGGCAGCGGCGCATGCATCGTGTCGGCGACCGCCACGGCGGAGATCTACGATCCGCGGACCCAGGCCTTCTCTGCGACTGGACCCATGAACGAACCCCGGGTGGGGCACGCTGCCGTCCTCCTCCGCGACGGACGCGTCCTCGTGGTCGGGGGGGCTTCCGACGCTTCGCAAATCCCACTCGGGACGGGTGAGGTCTACGACCCTGCCACGGGGCGCTTCACGGACCTCGGCACCTTGCACCAGGACACCTCCGGCGACAAGCCAGGTCCATTCAGCCCGCCGCCGTCGTCCTACGCCTACGTCACCCAGGTACTTTCCGGTCAGACGCTCACGGTGCTTGCCGATGGACGCGTCCTGATCACGGGGGGCAAGGACGGCTGGTCTGGAGTGTCGAACGCAGTCACCGTGTTCGACCCGCACGCGAACAAGTTCACCAACCTGCCCGGAATGCCGGTCGCGTGGGCCAACCCTGCGGCGTCGCTTCTGGCCGACGGGCGCGTCCTGTTGACCGCCGGCTCCGACGAGTTCACCAGGGAGGCCCTGCTGTTCGACCCGGCGACCGACACCTTCACGATCACCGGGTCTACCGCCGTGGCCCTTGAGGGAAGCACTCAGACGGTCCTGCCGGATGGGCGCGTCCTCATCGCCAACGGGTCCGACTGGTGCAACGAAATCGCCCCCGAGACCTACGATCCCGCGGCAGGCCAGTTCTCGCTCGGCATCGGGAAGGCCACGTCCGGGGTGACTCCACTGCTCATCCCTGACGGGCGCGTGCTACTGCTCGGCGGCGCGAACGGGAGCTGCCGCCCGGTGGGCCAGGTCTCGGCCTCCGACCCCGACACCGGTACGGTCTCGGTCCTGGCCTCGGATGCGCTGCCCGACTCGACCGTCGACGGCGCCTTCGTCCTCGAGGACGGCTCGGTTCTCGTCTTGACGGACGAGGGTGCCATCAACCTCACCCTGAAGTAGGTCCTTGTCGGGCGGGAGGTACTGCGATCTCGCCGACCGGCCGGGCCGGGTCGTGTTCGGCCGTGCGTTGTTCGTCGACCCCTCGACGAGGAGTGGTGGAGATGGGGAGAGTCGAACTCCCCGTCCGGACGCAGCGCGACACCCAGACTCCGATCCACGACCGCCTTGAAGTTCGGATCCATGATGTTGGTGTAATGGTTGGGCCGGTCCGCGGAGTGCGACTCCGACTGGTAGAACGTCTCGATGCGGATCATGCCGCTGTCGCCCGAGTTGGGGGCGAGGCGATGTTCTCGCCCCACGCCGCAGTACCCACCCCAGTTGCACAGTCGCCAGTGCGGGTCGTGGTAGGCGCAGTGATTGAGGATGCCTCGGTCGCCCATGTACTCGACAAACGGGTGTGAGGCCCCCTTCGAGATCTCGGCGCTCAGGGTGAGCGCGCTCTGAGCCGGCAGCGTGTGTTGTGTTCGACCAGTGGCGGGCGCACCAGTGGCGGGCGCTCTTGACAGGCCGACCCCGGTCGTCATAGCATCAACAAGCCTTTATATAAAGGCGCATTGTTCTGGGACTACCCACGGCCCGCGCACGTTCGTACGCAGCTTCGCAAATAGGAGTAACGAGCACAGTGAGCGACAAGACCAGCAGCGACGCCGCGAACGAGACGGCGCCGGCACGGAGCCCCGAGAAGAGCCGCAAGATCCGCGTCGCCATCGTCGGCGTGGGCAACTGCGCGAGCAGCCTGATCCAGGGCCGCTACTACTACGAGAACGTCAGCGACACCGACTTCGTCCCGGGGGTGA
>PMNU01000017.1 GCA_003165675.1 Chloroflexota bacterium | reverse complement strand
TCGCGATCCTATCCGTGCGGCCTGCGTACGGCTACGAGATCACGGCACGGCTGCGGGAGCAGGGCTTCTCCGACATCGCCGAAGGCACCGTCTACGCCCTGCTCGTCAGGTTCGAGCAAAAGGGTCTCGTCGACGTGGAGAAGATCCCGTCCGAGAAGGGGCCGCCGCGCAAGGTGTATTCGCTCAACGCGCAGGGACAGGAATACCTCGAAGAGTTCTGGAGGACGTGGCGCTTCCTGGCGGGACAACTCGATCAGCTCCATGGAGGCGGCAGATGAACAGGTTCATCTCAAAGGTGATCGGCGAGAAGCGGCAATGGCGGCAGCACAAGGCGCGCACGCGAGAGCTTCCCGCGAGCTATCGCACGGCGGTCGAGGCCCTGGAGCGGTACCTGATGTACGCCGGGCCGGGAGGGGACGGCGCCCGCGCGGCTGCAATGTTCGAGGATCTCCTCGACCTGTTCGAGCAGAGCGCGGCGAATGGAACCCCGATCCGCGAGATCGTCGGGGAGGACCCCGTGGAGTTCCTCGAGGCATTCGTTCGAAACTACCCGGACGGGCACTGGAGAACCCGGGAGCGGGATCGCCTGATCAGCGCCATCGGGCGAGCCGCCGCAGAAGACACGGGAAAAGAAGAGAGGGCGGACTGATGACGTCACAGCCCGTCATCCATGTGCAGGGTCTGCAGAAGTCCTACAAGCAACTGCACGTGCTGCGCGGCGTGGACTTCGACGTGGCGCGGGGCAGCATTTTCGCCCTGCTCGGCTCGAACGGGGCGGGCAAGACCACGGTCGTGAACATCCTGTCCACGCTGCTCAAGGCCGACGCGGGGGCTGCCAGCGTCAACGGCTTCGATGTCGCCACGCAGGCTGCGAACGTGCGGGAGTCCATCAGCCTCACCGGGCAGTTCGCGGCCGTCGACGAAATCCTCAGCGGGCGGGAGAACCTCGTCCTGGTCGCCCAGCTGCGGCACCTCAAGGGCCCGGGCACGATCGCGGATGACCTGCTCGATCGTTTCTCGCTGACCGACGCGGCCGCGCGGAAGGTTTCGACGTACTCAGGTGGCATGCGCCGCCGCCTCGACATCGCGATGAGCCTCATCGGGAATCCGCAGGTCATCTTCCTCGACGAGCCGACGACCGGGCTCGACCCCCAGGGGCGCATCGAGGTGTGGCAGGCCGTCAAGGAACTCGCCGAGCACGGCACGACGGTACTGCTCACGACGCAGAATCTCGACGAGGCCGAACGACTCGCCGACCGGATCGCGATCCTCCACGGGGGTCGAATCATCGTGAACGGCACCCTCGCCGAACTCAAGCAGCTGATCCCGCCTGCCAAGGTCGAATACGTCGAGAAGCAGCCGACCCTCGAGGACCTCTTCCTCGCCATCGTCGGTGACAGCGGCCAGGGCGGCAGCGATGGCGCGGACAGCAACAACAGCAAGGGCAAGTAGAGAACAACGATGACGACGCACTTCTTCGGCGATACCGCCGTCCTGCTGGGACGATCCCTGCGCCACATCACGCGCAGCCCGGACACCATCATCACGACCACGATCATGCCGATCGCCATGATGCTGCTGTTCGTTTACGTGTTCGGCGGCGCGATCGACACAGGGTCGGATTCGTATGTGAACTACATGCTGCCCGGCATTCTGCTCATCACGATCGCGTCGGGTATCTCCTACACCGCATTCCGGCTCTTCCTGGACATGCAGAGCGGCATCTTCGAGCGATTCCAGTCCATGCCGATCGCACGGGCGTCCGTGCTGTGGGCGCACGTACTGACCTCGCTGGTCGCCAATCTCGTCTCGCTCGTGCTCGTCGTGCTCGTTGCCTTCCTCATGGGCTTCCGCTCACCGGCGGGAGTGGTGGCATGGCTCGAGATCGCCGGCATCCTGATCCTGTTCACCCTGGCGTTGACGTGGATCGCTGTGATCCCCGGTCTCACCGCGAAGTCCGTGGACGGTGCGAGCGCGTTCTCCTACCCGCTCATCTTCCTGCCGTTCATCAGCTCGGCATTCGTGCCCACCGCCACCATGCCCGGTCCGGTGCGCGCCTTCGCCGAAAACCAGCCGGTAACGTCCATCGTCAACACGATCCGCGACCTGTTCGCACAGCAACCGGTCGGCACCGACATCTGGATCGCCCTCGCCTGGTGTGTCGGCATCCTCGTTGTCGCTTACATCTTCGCCATGGTCATCTACCGCCGCAAGATCTCCCAGTAGAGCGTTGAGCGGGCGCTCGCGCTCGGCGTGCGCCGCAGGCGTGACGACGAAAGACGGAGTAGACGAGGCGGGATGGGTAGCACGAGCTCTAAGGCGTTGCACCGGCGGCCGAGCCTGACCCCGAGGTCTTCTCCCGGCGGACAACCGAACTCGTAGCCGACCTGGCCGAGCCGTCCAAGGCTGATGCCCTCGACAAGCTCGGCGAGGGCAGACAGGCGCTCGGGATCGCGGTCAGCTGGCTCCGGCCCAAGTTCATCGTGACCCCGGCACCGATGCCGGATACGCGATCGCAATGAAAGCGCGATCGCCGATCGATTCGCGGCTCGCCGTCAGACGATCTTCAGGCCCTTGATGCCGGCCGCAGGTTGCGGGTACTGCGGGTTCAGCTCGTCGAGAATGTCGGCCAGGATCTCGCTGACAGCGAGGTTACGGAACCAGTTGCGGTTGGCCGGGATCGCGTACCAGGGCGCGTAGTCGGTGCTTGTCTCGACCAGCATATCCTCGAATGCGGCCTGGTAGCCGTCCCAGAGCTTGCGCTCGGCCACGTCGCCCAGCTTGAACTTCCAGCTCTTGGTCGGGTCGTCGATGCGTTCCTGCAAGCGCTCGCGCTGCGTGTCCTTGTCGATGGCCAGGAAGAACTTGACGATTGTCATGCCTTCGTCGACCAGCATCCGCTCCCAGTTGCGAATCTCGCCGTAATGGCGGCGCCAGCTCGCCTCCGGCTCGAGGGCGTGCACCCGCACGATCAGAACCTGTTCGTAATGACTGCGGTTGAAGATCCCGATCTCGCCCTTGCCAGGGACTGCCGCGTGGACGCGCCACAGGAAGTCGTGGGCAAGCTCGATCGGCGTGGGCTCCCGAAAGGAGGTCACGGGGGTCCCCTGTGGGTTGAATGCCCCGGCGATCACCTTGATCGTGCCGTCCTTGCCGGCCGCGTCGATGCCCTGCAGGACGATCAGAACGGCATGCTTGGCCTCGGCCCACAGGCGATCGTGCAGGCCGGTAAGCCTGGTCAGGTTGTCGGTCAGATCGAATTGCGCGGCGTCCTTGTCGCGACCGAAGGTGCCGCCGCAGTCGAATCCGGCCAAATCCAACTTCTCGCCCGGCGTGACTCGCAGCAACTCACGCAGGCCGACCTGAGTCTCCTTCTTGGACATCGCCAATCCTCCTGCGGTCCCTGCCCTGAGCTTTCGGCCTGTATGGTAGAGCCGCCGCGGGCCTGGGGCGAAACACCTGCACAGCCCCATCGGACGCCGTCGCGGGCTAGGAACCTGAGCGCCGTCACGATGAAACTCCATCGTGTCCGGGTGGACGGGCGAGGGAACTCGAACCAACGTGTCCCACACGCCTGTCCGGATACCCTGTCGCAGGCGCTCGTCTGGCTGGCACGGGGCTGGGATCGTCGGCTCGTTGCGGAACGGGGCGCGAAGACAGGCTAGAGGGGGCGGCTCACCCGCGGCTTAGGTAAGGCTCAGTGCCGTGCCGCCCCAGCCGCGTTGGCCACCCGGGTTGTTTCGGTCCGGTCCGAAGTGGCGGCCCCCGGGCGAGGAGCCGCGGGCGCTAGCTCGGCCGAAAGAGCTGGTCGAAAGGAACCGGATCCGCGAATGGGTCCGTCGGGGCGGATGACTCCCGTGCCGCCATCGACGCCGAGAGCTCGCGAGCTGCCCGATCGATTCGCTGCACGAGGCCGCCGTCCGCCGCGCCGCCGCCGCCCCAGTCCTCGGTCGCGGCGTAAACACCCGTCGCGACGACAGCCGCGTTCAAGTACGCGAACAGTGGACGGAGAGCGTGCTCGAGCGCGAGCGAATGGCGGACCGTCCCACCGGTCGCCGCAATGAGGACGGGCTTGCCCGCGAGGCCGTCCCGCTCCACGAGGTCGAAGAACAGCTTGAACAGGCCGCTGTACGAGGCGCTGAAGATCGGCGTCACGGCGATCAGGCCGTCGGCGGCAAGGACGGCGTCGATCGCCGCCTTCAGTCGCGGGCTCGGGAAGCCGGTCAGGAGGTGGTTCGTCAGGTCCTGGGCATGGTCGCGCAGCTCGATGACTTCAAGATGCGGCTCGATGCCTGCGTCGCGGAGGTGCTGATCGACCGCGACGGACAGGCGGTCGGCCAGCAGGCGGGTCGTCGAGGGCTGGCTCAGCCCAGCGCTGACAACGACGAGCGAGCGGGGCGGGATTGCACTCATCCTGCCACTGTCTTCGCCGCTCGGGCGGCCTGGGCCGCCTGGACCCGCGGGTGGAGCGGCGCCTCGGGTACGTTTGCCGGTCGATTGGCGGCGAACTCCCTGCGCAGGACCGGCACGACAAGCTCGCCGAGCACGTCCAGCTGCTCTAGCACCGTCTCGAGCGGGAGCCCGGCGTGATCGAGGAGGAACAGCTGGCGCTGGTAGTCGCCGACGATCTCCCGAAAGGACAGCGTTCGGTCGATGACCTGCTGCGGACTGCCGACCGTCAGTGGCGTCTGCGCCATGTACTCCTCCAGCGACGGCCCACCGCCGTAGACGGGCGCGTGGTCGAAGTACGGCCGGAACTCACGGACGGCGTCCTGGCTGTTCGTGCGCATGAAGACCTGGCCGCCAAGCCCAACGATGGCTTGGTCGGCCGGGCCATGCCCGTAGTATTCGAACCGCCGCCGATATAGCTCGACCATCCGCTGGACGTGCTCCTTTGGCCAGAAGATGTTGTTGTGGAAGAAGCCGTCGCCGTAGTGGGCGGCCTGCTCGGCAATCTCCGGGCTGCGGATCGAGCCGTGCCAGACAAAGGGCGGCACACCGTCCAGGGGCCGCGGCGTCGAGGTGAAGCCTGTTAGCGGTGTCCGGTACTTGCCCTCCCAGTCGACGACGTCCTCTCGCCACAGTCGGTGGAGCAAAGCGTAGTTCTCATACGCCAGCGGTATTCCGTTCCGGATGTCTTGGCCGAACCAGGGGTAGACCGGGCCCGTATTGCCCCGACCCAGCATAAGGTCGACGCGACCGCCGGCGAGATGCTGGAGCATCGCGTAGTCCTCGGCGATCTTCACGGGATCGTTCGTCGTGATCAGCGTCGTGGCGGTCGAGAGGATCAGTCGCTCCGTCCGCGCGGCGATGAAGCCGAGCATCGTGGTGGGGGAAGAGGGGACGAACGGCGGATTGTGGTGCTCGCCTGTTGCGAACACGTCCAGACCGACTTCCTCCGCCTTGAGGGCGATGGTCACCATCGCCTGGATCCGCTCGGCCTCGCTCGGCGCGCGTCCCGTCGTGGGATCAGTCGTCACGTCGCCGATGCTGAAGATCCCGAATTGCATCTCGACCCCGATCTGGTCGCTCGGCCCTGGCCGAGGCCAGGCACGCTGTTCGGCGTGCCGCATGCTCATCAGGATAAGTCACGATCCTGACAGCGTGAGCGGCGGTGGTTGCCCGCCAAGAAACGCCCGCTTCGCCCGCGACCCCCAACACGATGGCAGCATCGGCTGAGTTGTATGACCCCAGCACTGGCACGTTTAGCTCGGCCGGGTCTATGGCGAACGCGCGCGACTCGCACACAGCGACTGTGCTGTCCGACGGCCGTGTCCTCATAGCTGGACCGAGCGGCCTCTCGGGCGGACTCGGCTCGGTGGAGCTTTATCGGCCCTGAGGAGGGGGCTTCGTCTCCGGCGCGGCGCGGAAGAATCGCATCGGGCCGGCAGAGGCCAGCGCTGCCGCGAGATCGCGTCAGGTCTCGGGGAACGGGCCTTGCGCCGATGTTGAGCGGCAGTAGGATTACCGCGACCGCGGTTGGGGCCTGCGGAGACGCCCGCGGCAGGGTCCGCGCCCGAGGAAGGGCGCTCGGCACCGGCACAGACGGGAAAGATCATGGCCAGTTCGAACACCTTCTGTACCTTCGGTGGCAAGCCGCTGACCTCCGCGGGGCGCTTCTCCCCCAGCTGCGGCGGCGATCTCGATGTGCCGGTCGCACCGATCGTTGCGCCGACGCCAGCCGCTGCGCCCGCTCGAATTCGATCGCGCGGTCGCTCGCTCCCGGTCGCGATACGAGTTGGGCTCGTTGGCCTGCTCGCCGCCGTTGCCTTCGCCGGGTGCGGCGGAGGCTCCACGTCGTCGAGAGCCACATCTATCGCGAACCAGCAATCCACCGCTCCGATCGCGACGCCCAGGACTAACACGCAATCGGCTGAGCCCACCACCGAGCCCTCGCACGGGCCGACCGGATTCAGCCCCACCGGCTCCATGACGATCGCCCGCCAGAACGAGACCGCCACCCGGCTGCAGGATGGCCGCGTCCTCATCGCCGGAGGGGAGAGCGCCGACGCGATGACGCTGATCGCCTCGGCAGAGCTGTACGACCCCGCGACCGGCAAGTTCAGCGCGACCGGATCGATGGCTACCTCTCGCGACTTCACCACGGCGACCTTGCTGGCCGATGGGCGCGTCCTCATCGCGGGTGGCTTCGACGGCTCGAAGAGCCTCGCCTCGGCGGAGCTGTACGACCCCACGACCGGCAAGTTCAGCCCGACCGGGTCGATGGCTGTCGCGCGGTTCGCCCATACCTCGACTCTGCTTCCGGATGGCCGCGTCCTAATCGCCGGAGGCGATGACAAGTCGGATCTCGCCTCCGCGGAGATATACGACCCCAAGACCGGCAAGTT
>PMNU01000150.1 GCA_003165675.1 Chloroflexota bacterium | reverse complement strand
CGCGTCGGCAAGCCGCACGGCCGCTCGGCCGCAAGCGCTGGCATTGCGCAGACAGCCCACCAGGACGTGCTCCGAGCGACGAAGCATCTTGAGGATCGCGGTACCGTTCGTCGTGGACAGGACGGCGCCTCCGCCACGGACCCCGGCTCGCTCGAGTGCCATAGGTGAGTTGGCGAAGTCGAACCCGGCCGGACGACGCAAGTGCCGCTCGCCCAGAAGGATGCTGCCCGTCTCCCGACCCTGCCGCCTGGCGGCATCGAGGGCGCCTTCGACGTAAATGGGCGAGCAACCGATGTCGAGCAGCGTGGTGATCGTCGTGCTGGCCCGGATCTCATCGACGACGACGAAAACCGCGGGATCGTCTGGGCGGGCGACCTGCGGAACCAGGGCGACATCGATGTCCATGGGACTCCCTGATGTGCGGCGCCAGGGCACTCCGGCCCTCGACCGACCCGCCGGCCTCTCCTGGCCGCGAACTCGGTGACTCTAGCATTCAGCGGCGCACCGAGGAGCGTGCCGGCCCGCGGAGATCGCCTCCTTTCTAGCCCCTCAGATGGCGGCACGCCCCGCGGAATCATCGACGATGTGGTCATCGTGTCGGTCGGTGGTTGGCTCCACCCTTGCCGACGCCAGCGCGGCTTCCCGCCTCCAGCGTGCCGGCATCGCTTGTACTCCCACCCAAGGACGCCGATACTCAGACTCCTGAGACAAGGCGTGAGTCTCCCTTCTAGCCAGCGCTGAATGCCGCAGGCGAAGGTCGCAGCCATATCCGCCTCGGCGAGGGTTCCGTCTCAGCCAAGGTGGCGAATTCGAGCGTTGTGCTTATCCAGTTGACTCCGGCAATCGCAAGATGTAGTGGTCTCCCAACCGGAAGGGCGCTACAGGTTGTGTCTGCCGGTGACAACCTGAGCCAACCGGATAAGCACCATCAGACAATCATCTCAAGGAGGATGCTATGAGCGACCAGCAAGGCCACAACGCCCGTCAGGAATCCGGCTCTCTCCTCGGGGAGGGCGGCGTGCGGCAGACCGTGGATCTCGCGCCCGCGAGCGCCACAGAACCCTGTCTGGGCTGCGGCGAGGAGACCGCTCCGGGCAGCGTGTTCTACTCGGACCGTCGCGAGATCGACCGCGACGATGGCATGCGCGTCTTCCTGTGCTCCGACTGCCGATCAGCGGCCCATCGCGCTCGAAAGGGCGTCCCTCTGACCGAAGAGGACCTCCGCACTATCGCCAACAATGGCATGATGATCGGCGCCGGCTTCTTCACAGGTGGTGGCGCCTGATCTTGTTCTCGCCGCCCCAGCGTTCTGACGGTCAAGCCTATCGACCTGTCCGCCTACGCGGCGGAAGCAGACTCGATCAGCGAACGGCGGTCCCGAGCAAGGCGCCAATCGCATAGGTCGCAGCGGCTGCCAGAAGGCCCAACGCCGCTTGCCGGAGACCGGATCGAACTGGCTGGCGGTGAGTGAGGCGGCTAACCCCCAGCCCGACGAGGAACAGCGCAGCCAGGGTGGCGGCGATGGTCAGCGCAAAGGCTGTGGCCCCGGACAGAAGCAGGAAGGGCGCCAGGGGCACGGAGGCACCGAGCGCGAAAGCGAGCAGCGAGCCCACGGCGGCAGCGATTGGCGAGCCCATCGTCTGCGCGGAGAGACCGATCTCATCGCGCACGAAGGTGTCGAGCGCTCGCTTTGGTTTGGCCAGGAGGCGCTCCACGATGAAGTTGGCGTCGGCTCGCGAGAGGCCTCTCGACTCGTAGATCTCCACCAGGATTGCTCGTTCCTGCTCGGGCGTATGACGCAGCTGCTGGCGCTGCAGCTCGATCTGGTAGTCGAGGAGCTCGTGCTGCGAACGCACCGAGATGTACTCGCCCACGGCCATGCTGAAGCTCCCCGCCATGAGACCCGCCATGCCGGCCAGGACGACTGTATGGGCGTCACCGGACGACGCACCGGCGACGCCCATGATCAGGCTCACATTGGCCACGAGGCCGTCGGTTGCGCCAAACACGGAAGGGCGCAGGACGCTCGAACCGCGCGTCTCGTGGGGACTCGTCGGGGCCGAGAGCAGGGGCCGCAATCTGGACCGGATAGCACGCACTGCGGCTCGAGGCGTTCCGGTCTTCGTCATGAGGATAGTGTCACACGCCGAGGCGAATAGGCGCCTACACGCTCACGAGCGGGTGTTAGCGATCGGCATGATCCCGGCGGGTGATGGCCAGTCGAGCGGGGCGTAGGGACCGCGTGCCTCGTCGGGCGCCGCGTATCGGTCAAGCCTGAACCCGCCTGCGTCCGGCAGGATGGTCTTGCCGCGGTCGACTACCATGCGGTGGCGACTTCCAGTGTCTAGGACGCGCGATGCCGGCTCGAGATGACTCAGCAACCCCGCTCCCGGCCGACATGGCGCGCGGTTGGGTACCGGTCCTGAGCGGAGCGATCGAAGCCCACGGTGCGATCTACGCAGGCGACCGTTGCCCGTACTGCTCGTCACGGCTGGTCAAGCTCCCGGTCAAGAACACGAGGTGCCCCAGGTGCCGGCGCCCCATCGTTCGGATACGGGGCGACGACCACGTGGTGTACTTGCTTCGAGAGGAGGACACGGGCCCTCTGCGCAGGGAGATGGAGGCCCACTGGGCCCTGACTCACATGGTCGAGCCGGGCTGGCGGTGGGACCCGAAAGCCCTCCGCCAACTGCGGCGTGTCTGGATGGTTCGGTACGCAGCACTCGGCCTTCGGGTGCGTGTGGTGCTGTGGGAGAACCAGCCTTGCGGCCCGTGCCGGTCTCTCGCCGACCAGGTCTTCGAGCCGGCGAAGGCACCCGAGCTGCCCCTGATGGGGTGCCGGAACATCTATTGCAACTGTCGCTACCAACCGGTGATCAGGGAGTAATCCCTGGCACCGGTTGGTAGCGACACGGGTACACACGCCAGTCCGGCGTTCTTGATGCTGGTCACCGACAAAGGTGAGATCAGTCTCGAGGCCTTCTCGCGCGCCTGGAGGGTTCTGGATCGGCCCACGGTGGTCGCCGCTGCCGGTCGTGATCGCTGGTCGGTGCTGGCGAGTTGATCGCGCAGGCGGGCCCACGATGGATCGCACCGGCGACGGCCGTCGCACTGCGCGGGTCTCGCGCGTCAGGCCTGCCATAGAGCGCGTCCAAGAGAGACTTGACCCTGCGGACCGCTGCTCGTGACGCACGGGTCGCCGGCTGCGTAGGCGGGACATGCCCGGACCATCGCCGCCATCAGCACCCCATTTGCGTCCCGCTATTCAGTGTTACTATGTACCAGTAGTCGGTCACGCTGAGTAGGCGAGGTGTTCATGGGCAAGCAGATGACGGAGATGCTCAAGGGGACGCTGGAGGGCATCGTCCTCGCGATCCTATCCGTGCGGCC
>PMNU01000108.1 GCA_003165675.1 Chloroflexota bacterium | reverse complement strand
ACGCCGGAGCGAGTCGATCGCCAGAGCGATCGCCCCAGGCGACCGCTCGCGATCCGGCGCCGTCGCGGCGCCGCGCGACAGAATAGCACGGCATCCCCCCTGAGTGAGGGGCAACGACACCTGAGTGAGGGGCGAGCTTGAAGCGAGGAAGCGTGTGATCGAGCAATGGCTCAACGGGACCTGGCAACTGCGGGAGTGCGGCGCCGACCAATGGCTTCCCGGCCAGGTCCCCGGCGGGGTTCATCTCGATCTCATGGCCGCGGGGCGCATCTCGGACCCGTTCGTCGGCGACGAAGAGTTGCGCGTCGGCTGGGTCGCCGAGCGCGACTGGGAGTACCGCCGGGAGTTCGTCGTCGAAGCCGCGCTGGCCACCGAGGAGCGCATCGAACTCGTCTTCGACGGCCTGGACACGCTGGCGGAGGTCAGCCTCAACGGCGCCCCGCTGGGAAATGCGGACAACATGTTCCGGACCTGGCGCTGGGACGTCGCCGGCCTGCTCCGGCCCGGCTCGAACGAACTGGCCGTGGTCTTCCGGTCGGCCGTCCGCCGCGGGGCCGAGCTGGACGCGAAGCGGCCACTCGACCGGCCCACGGAGACGCTGGCCGGCGGCCCATACCTGCGCAAGGCGCCGTGCCACTTCGGCTGGGATTGGGGCCCGAAGCTGCCGAACATCGGCTTCTGGCAGGGTGTCCGGATTGAGGGCTGGAGCTCGGGCCGGCTGGCAGACGTCAGCCTGTCGCAGTCGTTCGAGGGCGGGACGGCCAGGATCTCTGCCGTAGTCGAGGTCGATCGGGTGCCCGGCGGTCAGGGCGAGCTCGAGGCCGTCATGCGGGTCGAGGGCCCGGACGGCCGCGTCGGAATTGCCCGGTCGCTCGTGCCGGGCGGGCTTGCGGTCGCCAATCTGACCGTCGACATCGCCGATCCGGAGCTGTGGTGGCCGAACGGCCTGGGAGGCCAGCCGCTCTATCGAGTCGACGTCGAGCTGGTCGACAGCGGGCGCCGGCTGGATGCTCGGACCTTCCGCGTCGGCCTGCGGACGCTGGCGCTTCGGCGCGAACCCGACGAGTGGGGCGAGTCGTTCCAGTTCGTCGTGAACGGCGTGCCGGTCTTCGCCAAGGGCAGCAACTGGATCCCGGCCGATTCGTTCCCAGCCCGCGTCACCCCCGAGCGGCTCGAGGCGCTGCTGGGCGCGGCCGCCCAGACCAACCACAACATGGTTCGGGTCTGGGGCGGGGGCTACTACGAGACCGAGGCCTTCTACGACGCGTGCGACCGCTTCGGCATCCTCGTCTGGCAGGATTTCATGTTCGCCTGCAGCATCTATCCGTTGACCGACGAGGCGTTCCTCGCAAACGTCCAGGCTGAGATAACGGAACAGGTGCGGCGGCTGCGGCATCGGGCATGCCTGGCGCTGTGGTGCGGCAACAACGAGATGGAGCGAGGCTGGACGATCTGGGGCTGGAGCCGACCAGGCAACGAGGACCTGCGCGCGGCTTATCTGCGCTTCTTCTCGGAGACGCTGCCGGCGTGGGTCGGCGCCGAGGACGCGGCCACTCCCTACTGGCCAAGCTCGCCGTCGTCCGGACGGCCGCTCGAAGAGCCAATTGGTGGCAACCGGGGTGACGAGCACGAGTGGATCGTCTGGCACGAGCTTGCGCCGTTCTCCGCGTACGGGCACGAGACGTATCGGTTCGTCAGCGAGTTCGGTTTCGAGTCGCTGCCGGCCGTGGCAACGGTGGCTGCCTTCGCGCCCGATCCGGCCGACTGGAACCTGGGCTCGCCGCTGCTCGACCACCATCAGCGCTGCCCGGTCGGCAACGCCCGCATCCTCTACTACATGGCGCAGCAGTTCCGGCTGCCCAAGGACTTTCCGTCGCTCGTGTACCTGAGCCAGGTCCTTCACGCCGAGGCGATGCGCGTCGGGGTTGAGCACTGGCGACGCGAGCGCGCCCGCTGCGGTGGAGCGCTGTACTGGCAGCTCGACGATTGCTGGCCCGTGTCCTCCTGGGCGAGCATCGACTACTTCGGCCGGTGGAAGGCGCTCCACTACGCCACGCGGCGGTTCTACGCTCCGGTGCTGCTGTCCGCAGAGGTGGATGCGCACGGAGTCTCGCTGGCCGTCACCAACGACCGGGCCGCGCCCTGGCGGGGCGAGATCCGCTGGTCGCTTGAGCGGCTGGACGGCGAAGTCGTGGCGTCCGGTGCGGCGCCCGTCGAGGCCGCGGCGCTGGTCACGACCTCCGCAGGTCGAGTGCCCCTCCCCGACTCCGTGGTGGAAAGGCGATCCCTCGTCCTTGTGTCGGAACTTCTGGAGTCCGGCGCGAAGCATGCGTTGGCGGTGACGGCCTTCGTCCCCGACAAGCAGCTGGCGCTTCGGCTTCCGAATCTCGAGGTGACCGTCTGGACTGCCTTCGGTTCCGACCCCCAGCCTGGCGCCGGGCCGTCCCGGTCGGAGACCTGCGTGCGGCTGCGCTCGGACACGCTCGCCCGGTGGGTCCAGCTCTCGTTCGAGGGCGCGGACGTCATCTTCGGCGACAACTTCTTCGATCTGCCGGCTGGTCGGCGCGTCGATGTACCGTTCGAGTTGCCGCCGGGCTGGTCGATCGAGCAGGCTGGCCGGGCGCTTAGAGTTCGGACCGTTGTCGACACGTATTCCGAAAGCCCATCCGACGGCTGGCGAGCTGTGGCGCGCGCGTAGGACGCCGCCAGCATGCCGCGCGCGGTCTACTGCTCGACGGGCAGGTCGGGCCGGTTGCCCCACTCCTCCCACGACTCCGCGTAGTTGCGGACCTGGGTCAACCCCGCTATCTCCGACAACGCGAACCAGGCCAGCGCCGCCCGAATCCCGCCCTGGCAGTAAGTCGCTCGAAGCTCGTCGGGGTTCACGCCGCTGCCCTTCACGATGGTCAGGATGTCGTCTGCCGGCCGTAGCCGTCCATCGGACGCTACGAAGTCGGTGAAGAGCCGGTGCCGCGCGCCCGGGATCCGGCCGCCCCGGGCCGCCCTGACGTCGTGGCCCAGGAACTCGTCGATCAGCCTCACGTCCAGAAGACGCGTCGGGCCGCCCCGCACGCTCGCCTCGCGGCTCCAGGCAAGGACCTCCTCGGTCGTGGCTATGAGCGCGGCGTCACGCTGGCCGAGCAACTCCGTGGCCGTGCCGGCGGCGGATGGTTCCGCAGGTGCGTCGGTTGGGTCCGCATCTGCGACGCCGGGGCGCGGGTTTGCGCCTCCGGCGGGCGGCTCCGCCGCCGTCATCGCGCGACCTTCGGCCTGCCAGACCGGGAGCCCGCCGTCCAGGACATGGACCAGATCCTTGGGGAACCTGTACAGGCGCAGCAGCCAGTAGCCGCGGATGGCGTGGCGACCCTGTCCGGCATCGTCGTAGAAGACGATCCGAGAGCCCGGCGCCACATCCCAACGGGCCAGCGCCTCGGCCGTCTCTTCGCGCGTCGGTAGAAGGTACTGGCGAGGGGCCGCGCCTGTCTCCGGTCGCACCCCGGGCGTTGCCATGTCCACATGAAGATCGCTAAAGACGGCGCCCGGCACGTGGCCCTGCTCGTATGCCGTCCGGTCGAGCGAGACGTGTACGATCCGAAGGTCTGTGTCGTCCAAATGGCGGGCCAGCCAGCTGCCCGACACGAGTGGCCCGGGTGCAGGTGCCTTCATCCGCTTCCTCCCAGCTGTGCCAGCGCAAGGACGCGACCAGCGTACCCGGCCGCTGCGAGCCGGCCATGGCGGCCACCGCGGGTANNTGGCGGATGCGCTCGCGCGTGACGTTGAACTCCTTGCCCACCTCTTCGAGCGTCCGAGCACGGCCGTCTTCCAGGCCGAACCGGAGCTGGAGCACGCGCCGCTCGCGACCGGTCAGCGAGTCCAGGACCGCCTCCACCTGCTCCTTGAGGAGCTGATGGGAAGCGGCCTCGGCCGGAGCCAGGGCGCCCCGGTCTTCGATGAAGTCGCCCAGGTGGCTGTCCTCTTCCTCGCCGATCGGGGTCTCGAGGCTCACCGGCTCCTGGCTGACCTTGATGATCTCGCGGACCTTCTCCGGCGTGACCACCTGCTCCTGGCCCTTGGACATTGCCTCGGCGATCTCCTCGACGGTCGGCTCGCGGCCAAGCTCCTGCAGCAGCGTCCGCGAGACCCGGATCAGGCGGTTGATCGTCTCGACCATGTGGACGGGGATGCGGATCGTTCGGGCCTGGTCGGCGATGGCTCGCGTGATGGCCTGCCTGATCCACCAAGTCGCGTACGTGGAGAACTTGTNNATGTTGCCCTCCTGGATCAGGTCCAGGAACGACATGCCGCGGCCGATGTACTTCTTCGCGATCGAGACCACGAGGCGGAGGTTTGCCGACGTCAGCTGCTCGCGCGCATCGCGCCCGATCCGGACCAGCTCGCCGCGCCGATGAGCGAGCTTCGTGTTAGCCGGAACCTCCGGGTCCGTGCCCAGACGCTTGAGCAGCTCCGCGTCGCGGCCGCCCTCGATCCAGCGCTTCAGCGCCGGGAATGCCACCGCGTCGCGCGTCCAGTCGTAGATGGCCCGCAGGCCGATGTTGTCGCGCGAGTCCAGGTCGCCGTTGTGGACGGCGAAGTAGGCGAAGTCGAGGAGCTTCAGGAACGACTCGGGCGTGAGCGTGTCGTTGTAGACCCCGACATGATGGCGGGCTTGCTTGATCAGGTCTCTCGTGCCATCGGTAGTGGCGTCCTTGCCGGCCTTGATCAGATGGAAGTCGGCGCTGGGGACCAGCAGGTCTGCCGCGTCCTCCGAAGAAACGGCGTCGGCAACCATGCGGGCGGCTTCCGGCCCGAAGGGCAGCTTGTACTGCGGCTTGATCGTGCGGGTCTTGCGCTCGGTCTCGTGGTGGGTCCACTCATGGAGCGAGACGATGCCCTTCCAGGGCTCGTCGACCATCTGCTCGCCCAGCTCGATGGCCTTGGCCAGGACGACCTCTTCCTCGGCCGTCAGAAGAGCGACCTTGCCGATCTCCTTCAGGTACATCCGGACCGGGTCGTCGATCCCGATCATATCTGCCGAGAGGGCCTCCAATTCCTCCTGCGTGGGCTCCTCGAGAGCCTCTGCGTCGAGCTTGGCCGGGGCCTCGCCGGGCACGCGCGGTTCGGCCAGAACGTCTTCCTCGACAACCTCGACACCGAGTTCGACAGAGTCGTCGTCCAGGGCGTCGGGCGGCGCCACTTCTTCCTCTTCCGCCAGGAGATCGTCGTCTTCGAGAGCCTCCTCATCGAGCGATCGACGGGTGTGCACGCCGGCGAGCTTTGCCTCTTCGAGGTCCGCCTTGCGACGGCTACCGCCGGAGAGGGCGACCTCAACGAGCTGCTTGTCAAGGGGATCGGTCATCGGTGTCCTCCAGCGGAAGCGAGGAGGCTCGTGTCCTGCCGACGTCGGTCGAGCGATCGGCGAGCCTCGAACAGGTTGCGTTGCGTTTCTTGCAGTCGGGCGACGGCCGGCGAGTCCGCGGCGGCCTGGGCCTCCACGAGCTCGCTGCCGTTGAAACGGATCTCCTCTTCGAGCCTGTCGGCCTCGAGGGCAAGCAGGCACTGGTCGACTCCAATACGGACGCGGTTGTCGTCAAGATCGTTCGGGTCGGGGCCGCGTTCGGCGTAGAGAGCAATGGCGAGGCCGTGGAGCTCCGGCGGCAGCGCCTCGAGGAAGCGGCCGCGTTCGAAACGGCCGGGTCCGCCGGCATCGGGGTCGCGTTCGCGATCGGCGAGCATCGCCACGAGCAGCTCGCGTGCCGGCGTGCTGGGCAGCTGCAAGTTCTGCGCCGCGAGCGTCTCGGCGACGCGCTGCTGCTGCTCTGGCACCAGCAGCAGCAACCGCAGAAGGCGGCTCTCCTCGGTGGAGAGCGCCTTCAATTCGGCCTTCGTGTCGATCGAATCGGGGGCCGAGATGATCGCGTCGGCGGAGAAGCGACCGGACGAGCCGCCTGCTCCGTCGCCGCCCCGACCGCCTCTGCCCGCGCCAGCCGGTTCGGGGGTGTGCAACGCCTCGAGCAGAGCTCGATCCTTCACGCCGGTTCGGCGGGCGACGGTCAGGAGATAGTCGTCGCGCACGACCGGATCGCGGACCTGCCGCAGCAGTGGAACGAGCGCCGCGACTGCATGACGCTGTCCCTCTGCGGTTCGAACGTTGAACGCCGTAGCGTAGTAGTCGATCAGGAACAACATGATGGGCTGCGCGGTCCGGATCGCCTCCCGCCAGAGATCGGGGGTTTCGCGAATCACCTCGTCCGGGTCCTTGCCCTCCGGCAGTCGAGCAACACGCACACGCGTGATTTCGATGCCCGTGTCCTCCGCCGCGAGCGAGCCGATGAGACGCAGAAGCTCCGCGCCGCCGATCGAGCCGGCATGCTGGCCGGCCGGATCGACGTCGTAGGCGAGGACGATCTCGCGCGCGTACCTGGCGATCACAGCCACCTGGGCCGGGGTGAGGGCCGTGCCCAGGCTCGCAACGACGTTCTCGAAGCCGGCCTGGTGAGCCATCAGCGCGTCGGTGTAGCCCTCCACGAGAACGGCTTCGTCGCCCCGTCGCATCTCGCCGCGGGCTCGTTCGATGAGGTAGAGCGTCCGACTCTTGTCGAAGAGCGCCGTCGCCGGGGAGTTGAGGTACTTGGGCGCGTTCGAGTCCGCGGCCGCCGGCGTACCGGGCAGCACTCGCCCACCGATGCCGACAGCCGCTCCCGCCGCGTCGCGGATCGGGAAGATGACCCGCGAGCGGAACCTGTCGTAGGCGCCGCGGCCGTTCGGACGGGCGCCGGTCAGCCCCACCTCGGCCAGCTCGGCGACGTCGACGCCGCGCCGCGCCTGCAGCATCTTGATCATCTGGTCCCAACCGTCGGGCGCCCAGCCGAGTTGGAACTTCTCGATCGTCGCGTCCGTGAAGCCGCGGCCGTGAAGGTACTCCAGCGCCGGGCCCCCCGTCTTCGACTGCGTCAGGACGGCGTGGTAGAAGGCGATCGCTTGCTCCAGGACTTCGCGCAGCCGGGCCCTTCGAGCGTCTTCGCGGCTCGTTCGCTCGTCGATCTCGATGCCGGCCCTGGCCGCGAGGCGCTTCAGCGCCTCCGGGAAAGTCAGGCCCTCGCGGCGCATGACGAAGCTGAAGACGTCGCCGCCTTCACCGCAGCCGAAGCAGTGCCAGCTCTCGCGCGTGGGGGTCACGACGAAGCTCGGGGTCTTCTCGCCATGGAACGGGCAGAGCCCCTTGTACGTTGTGCCGGCCTTGCGCAGCTGCACAGCCTCGCCGACGACATCGACGATCGACAGCTTGCTCTTGACCTCTGCGGCTACCCCTGACGCCAATCGCATCTCCTGCTTGCCAGACGGCCCGAGAGCCCCGACGTTCACTCGTTCTCGGTCCGACGGAGCGTGCCTGCTCCGGCGAGACCGCCGCCCCGGCCGCTCGGCCGCTGCCGAACCACCCGGACATGACTAAGGGCCTGTCAAGTCTTGACAGGCCTTTGCTTCCAGATTCATACACCATTTCGCCGCGTTTGTATACCCCCGGGGGGTATTGACTTGTCAAGAGGGCGGGGGCCCGCCCAGCCACGGTCTCTCGGATGGGAGCCAGGCTTAGTGATCGGCCGGGACGCTCGAATCCGCAGGCTGTCACGCGCTCGCGACCTGTCCGATCGAGGCCGACGGCCCGGCGTCTCGCCGCACTCACGTGGGCTGTTTCGCCAGCTTTCAGGAGATTCTCAGAAGGACGGCCAAAGCTGTGGCAAAGCATCCCACGCCCGGCGGTCTCGGACTTGCCTCGATCGGTCGGCGACACGGACTCAAGCCCGGTCTGCCTCTGGAGTTCGGTCTGTCTCATGAAACATCAGCAGGACGCGCCGGCCCAGACCGAACTCCGGCCCTGGTCGAAGCCGCTCTCCCGCGTCAGCGCGCGGACTCGCTGGGCCGCGCCATTCGCCATGGGTGTGATGGCCGCCTTCATTGCCCTGGTGCTCTACGGAGTAGCGGTTCCCGGGCCGAGGCCGCTGACGCAGCAAGACGTGACCAACGACGTCTCCCAGGCGATAGCTTCGGTGACTCCGGGACCCGCCCTGTCTGAGATTGCCTACCAGGCCATCCAGCCCTCGGTAGTCCTGATCGAGACCCAGGTGACGGGCGGCACGACCGCCGCGCGCGGTACCACCAGCGTTGCAGCCGCCTTGACCGCCACTGCCAGCGCCACTCCGACCACCAAACCGATCGCCACAGCAAGCGCGGCGTCCAGCGCCGCAACAACCGGCAATCTGGGCAGCGGGGTAGTCGTGGACGCCAGCGGCGATATCCTCACGTGCCTGCACGTTGTCGCCGACGCGACGTCCATCCAGGTGACGTTCGCCGACGGCACGAAGTCGCCGGCCGAGATCACGACCACGCAACCCCAGAACGACATCGCCGTCCTCCAGGCGAGCCAGCCCCCGGCCAAGCTCGTGCCAGCCGTCCTCGGCAATCCGAGGAGCGTGCACGTCGGCAGCGAAGCGTTCGTCGTCGGCAATCCCTTCGGCCTGGACGGGTCGATCAGCTCGGGGGTCGTCTCCGGCCTGAATCGGTCCTTCCAGCTCCCCAACGACGGTCCCCTGCTCCAGGGCCTGATCCAGGTGGATGCGGCCGTCAATCCCGGCGACTCGGGGGGCCCGCTAGTCAACCGAGACGGCCAGGTGATCGGGATCGTCTCCGCGCTCGTCAATCCCACCAACGGCGACTTCTTCATCGGCATCGGGCTCGCAGAGCCGATAGACGTAGCCGGCGGGGCCGCGGGCCTGCCGCCCGACTGACCCCGTCGAAACGGACAGCCCGCCGGCACGGGCTCAGGAGGAAACCAGTGCACGAACAGGCCGACGCAACACCCACGCTGCCGATGGAACGCGTGCTGTACGAGGTCAAGAAGGTGATCGTCGGCCAGGATCACCTCCTGGAGCAGATGGCGGTGGCACTCCTCGCGAGGGGTCATCTCCTGGTCGAGGGCGTGCCCGGGCTCGCCAAGACGCTGGCGATCAAGACGCTTGCCGGGGCGATCGGCGGCGAGTTCAGACGGATCCAGTTCACGCCCGACCTCGTCCCGGCCGACCTGATCGGCACGCGGATCTACAACCAGAAGACCGGCGAGTTCAACACCTCGCTCGGTCCGGTGTTCACCAACCTCCTGCTCGCGGACGAGATCAACAGGGCGCCGGCCAAGGTCCAAAGCGCGCTTCTCGAGGTTATGCAGGAGCGGCAGGTCACGATCGGACACGAGACTCACAAGGTGCCGGACCCGTTCCTCGTCCTCGCGACACAGAACCCGATCGAAACCGAAGGGACGTACGCGCTGCCCGAGGCCCAGGTCGACCGCTTCATGCTAAAGGTGCTGATCGGATATCCAAGCGCAAACGAGGAGTTCGTCATCGTCGAACGAATGACGGGCCCGCTGGAAACTGTGCAAGAGGTCCTCTCCACGGAGGGCCTGATCGAGTTGCAGCGGGAGGCCGATCGCGTGTACGTGGATCCGGCGCTGATGGAATACGCCGTGCGCCTCGCGACGGCCACGCGCTCGCCCGGATCGCACGGCATGCCGGAACTGGAGCGCTACATCACGTACGGGGCCAGCCCCCGCGCTTCAATCAACCTGATCCTCACGGCTCGGGCGCTCGCCTTCGTCCGCGGCCGGGATTACGCGCTGCCGCAGGACGTGCTCGACATGGCCCGCGACGTGATGCGCCACCGCCTCGTCCTGTCGTTCGAGGCCCTGTCGGACAACGTAACCGCGGACGATGTGCTGGCCACGGTCCTCAAGCGGGTTCCGGTGCCGGTGGTGCCGCTCCGGGAGCGTTCGCATGCCCGAACCGGCGCCTGACGGCATCGTCTGGGCCCCGTCGCCGGATCTCGGCAACGCGGGACCGGCGCGGCTTGTGCACGCCTCGGTGAGGCCACTCTTCGCCCCAGAGACGCCCGCCTCACCTCCCGCGGGTCTCACCTCGACTCCGGCGCGATCCGGCTCCGCTTCTGGGCGATCCTCGACCGTCGCGGAACGCGTCCTCGAGCGCCTCGACTGGCAGGTCGTCCGCAGGCTCGACGGGATCCTGCAGGGCGACTACCGGAGCCTTTTCCGCGGCAACGGCGTGGATCTGGTGGACCTGCGCGAATACGAGCCCGGGGACGACGTTCGCTCCATCGACTGGAACGTCACCGCCCGGATGAACACGCCATACGTCCGCGAGTACGTCGAGGACCGCGAGATCACCGCCTGGTTCCTCCTCGACCTCAGTCCCTCGGTCGACTTCGGCAGCGTGGATACCGAGCGCCTGAAGCGAACCGTCCTGACCGATTTCGTGGCGACGCTCGCTCGGTTGCTGACCCGACGCGGCAACCGCGTAGGTGCGATCTTCTACGGCGGCGCCGTCGAGCGGACGATCCCGGCGCGAGGCGGGCGAGACCAGGTCCTCCGCCTGATCGACGACCTGCTTCGGCAGCCGCGCTTGCCGAACGCGCCATTCACGGACCTGAAGCCGTTGCTCACTGCAGGGCAGCGCGTCATCAAGCGCCGCTCCTTGATCTTCCTCGTATCCGACTTCATCAGCGTTCCCGGATGGGAACGGCCGCTGAACCTGCTGAATCGACGGCACGAGGTGGTCGCCGTCCGCCTGCTCGACCCGCGCGAGGTCGAGCTGCCCGACGTCGGGCCGGTGATCATGGAAGATGCCGAGACCGGCGAGCGGCTCTATGTCGACACCCATGACGCCGGCTTCCGCCGCCGTTTCGAGGCGGCGGCGAGCCGACGCGAAGCGGAAGTGAATGGCGCGTTCAAACGATCGAGGGTCGAGGCGCTGTCGCTCTCGACCGAGGACGACCTGGTCCGCGCCATCGTTCGGATGGCGACGATCCGCCGCCGGCGGCGGATGTAGCCAATGACCTTCATCTGGCCGCCCATGCTGCTGTCGCTGGCGCTGATCCCGATCGGCGTGCTGTTGTATTGGATCATCGATCGGCGGCGTCGCCGACTTCTACCCACCTTTGGCGGACCGGAGCCAGCTCAAGGGCGTTCACGCCGGCTGGCTGGTCTGCGCAGGCGCATTCCGCCGGCGCTGATGCTATGCGGCCTGGTCGTAATGTCCGTCGCGCTGGGCCGGCCACAGGCCGTCGTGGCCCTGCCTCGAGAAGAGGGCACCGTCATCCTCGCCTTCGACGTTTCCGCCAGCATGGCCGCGACCGATCTGACGCCCACTCGAATGGAAGCGGCCAGGGTCGCGGCAAAGGACTTCGTGGCGCGCCAGCCGTCGGGTGTCACCGTCGGGGTCGTGGCCTTCAGCGACTCGGGCGTCTCGATTCAGATGCCCACAGACGATCAGGCCGCGGTGGACGCTGCCATCGACCGGCTGGCGCCGCAACGCGGGACCTCGCTCGGTCAGGGCATCATCGCCTCGCTCAACGTGATCGCGCAGGCGGAAGCGGGGCCCTGGGCCAACGACTACTACTCCAACCAGTCGCCCGCGCCCTCGCCGACGGCGACGCCGACGCCCGTGGCTTCCGGTACGCACGACTCGGCCGTCATCGTCCTGCTCAGCGACGGCGAGAACAACGAGTCGCCCGACCCGCTCGCCGCCGCACAGACCGCCGCCGACCGGGGAGTTCGGATCTACACCGTGGGGGTCGGAAGCTCGGCCGGCACGAGCGTGACCGTCAGTGGCTTCCAGGTTCACACCCAGCTCGACCAGGCAACGCTCCAGGGAATCTCCCAGGTCACGGGCGGCTCCTACTACTCCGCCGCAGACTCGCAGCAGCTCCGCTCGATCTACGACAACCTCGACACACAGCTCGTTATCCAACCCCAGATGACGGAGATTACCGCGCTCTTCGCCGGCCTGAGCCTGGTATTGCTGATCGCGGGCGGCCTGACCTCGCTCGCCTGGCTGGGTCGGCTGCCATGACCTGGCGTCGGTGTCTCAGGTACCTGGAAGGGCGACGATAGATGGACTTCCTGTGGTCGAGTTTGCTCGCCCTGCTGGTATTGCTGCCGGCGCTCGTGGCCGTCTACATCTGGAGCCTGCGGCGGCAGCGTCGATCGGGCGTCCGTTATTCGAGCCTGGCCCTCGTGCGGGAGGCCGCTCCCGGGCCCTCCCGGTTCCGGCGCCACCTGCCCTTCGCGCTCTTCGTGGCGGCCCTGGGTGCGGTCGTCGTCGCCATGGCGCGGCCGGTGGTCATCCTGGCCGTGCCCACGAACCAGACCACCATCATCCTGACGATCGACGTATCGGGCAGCATGTGCTCCTCCGACATACCGCCAAGCCGGCTCGAAGCGGCCGAAGCCGCGGCCGCCTCCTTCATCAAGAGCCAGGCTTCGTCGACGCGAATCGGCATCGTCGCGTTCAGCAGCTTCGCGGAAGTGGTCCAGTCGCCCACCAACGATCAGTCGGCGCTACTCTCCGCGCTCCACAGCCTCGCGACCGGACGAAGGACCGGCATCGGCGACGGCATCCTCGCCTCGATCGACGCCATCTCCCAGGTCGACCCGTCCGTGGCCAGAAGCCAGACCGACTCGACGACCGGAACCGCACCGGCGCCGGTGCCCAAGGGCGACTACGCCCCCGACATCATTGTCCTGCTGACCGACGGCGCTAACAACACGGGCACGCCGCCGCTGGACGCCGCCCAGCAGGCGGCGGATCGGGGCGTCCGCGTCTATACCATCGGCTTCGGCACCGCGAACGGCGGGACCATGAGCCCAACGTGCCGGCCCCAGTTCGTGGGTCGCGAACCGGGAGCCGGCGTGGCGGCCGGCGGCTCGACCGGCGGGGCGGCCGGCGGATATGGGGGCGGCGGCGGAGGAGGCGGGGGCAACTTCCCGCGAGGCATCGACGAAGCTACGCTGAAGCAGATCGCCGACCTGACCGGCGGCATCTACCATCCGGCCGAGAGCGCCGGCCAGCTCGATAGCGTCTTCCAGAACCTGCCGGTCAACCTCATCATGGAACATCACGTGACCGAGATCAGCTTCGGGTTCGTGGGCCTGGGTGCGCTGTTCGCGGCGCTGGCGCTCCTGCTCGGCAGAGCCTGGCGTCCATTGCCCTGACAGGATCGTGATCCGGGACGGCGCCGCGCGAGTGCTCTCGCCGGAGCCGGCCGGCCCGGCACATCGCGGCGGCCGGCCAGGAGCCGGGCGGCTGGCCCATAGCGGCGCTACTCTGAGCGCGACACCGGCCCGTGGTCGGCCGCCTTTGGGGAGTGCTTCGTGTCCGTGTTCCTCCAGGTCCCGGTCGGCGCGTCGATCGTCGCGACCCGTAAAGTCCGCTCCGACGGGCCGGCGTCCCCGTGGAATCGGGCACCGGGGCTTTCGCTCTTCCCGCGGCGCCAATGAGGTCGTTCCTCGCGCGGTGGGGGCGGACGTGGCTGCTGGCGGCCCGGCCGGCGACGCTGCCGGCGTCCGTCAGCGGCGTCATAGTTGGGCTCGGGGCAGCCCGGGCTACCGGCGCGGCTTTCCGGCTCGACACCGCGGTCGGCTGCGTGGCCGTCGCGCTTCTCCTCCAGGTTGCGGCCAATCTCGCCAACGATCTCTCCGACTTCAGGCGCGGCGCCGATACGCCCGACCGCCTTGGGCCGACCCGAGTCGCGGCGGCGGGACTGGTCACCATCCGCCAGCTCGGGGCCGCCATCGCCGCGGTGCTCATCATCGCGGGAATCGTCGGCGTCTGGCTCGCGACCATCGGCGGGCCCGTGCTCGTGGCACTGGGCGCGGCTGCGGTCCTGGCCGCGCTTGCCTACACCGGAGGTCCGTTTCCCTACGGCTACCACGGCCTCGGCGAGGTCTTCGTGTTCGTCTTCTTCGGGCTGGTCGCCGTCGCCGGCACCGCGGAGCTGCAGTCCGGCCGGATCGAGCTCCTGTACCTTCTCGCCGCCATCCCGGTCGGCACTCTGACCACGGCAATCCTCGTGGTGAATAACCTGCGAGACGCAACCACGGACCGAGCGGCCGGCAAGCGGACGCTCGCTGTCACGTTTGGAGAGGGCTTCGCCCGGGCCGAGTACCTCGGCTGCCTGGTTGCGGCCTGGGCCGTTCCGGTTGGCCTCGTGCTAGCACGCGGGGGCGGCGCATCCGTGGCGGTCGGGCCGTGGACTCTCCTGCCGCTCCTCGCCATGCCAATCGCCCTGCCGATGTGGCGTGCCGTTCGGGCGGACGGCGATCCCCGCCAGCTCAATGCCGTCCTCCGCGGCACGGCCAGGCTGACGCTGGTCTTCGCATTGTTGTTCGCGGCCGGTCTGGCCGCGGGAGGATCGTAGGAGGAGGCGGGACGCCGCCACGCCCCCGTCGAGTCTCGCGGTTCAGGGCACATTCCCCGGCCGGACCATCCAGATTGTTGTTAGCGGATGCCTCCCCCGCGTTCGCCACAGGCGCATTCGCACCACAACGCCCCGGCTGCGTCCGTCGCTGGATGTCTAAGATGGCTCCGCTCGAAGCCACGGTCGCGCGGCCGAGAAGCCACGGAGGATCCCCCGGTTGCCCTGGTCAGAGGAGACATCGCGCGGCCGCATGCTGAGCCGAGTCGGGGCTGCCGAGGCGGCGCTCTACAACGACGAGCCGCCCGAGGATCGTGAGGATCGCGGCGCCTTCGAGCGAATCAAGAGAGCGGCTCAGGCCGGCCTCCCCAGGGGCGCCGTGATCCTGGGCGCGCTGTTCGCGATCAACGCGGGCTCGGCCTTCCTGGCGAAGAAGGTGATCGCGCACGTCTTCGGCGCCGGCCCGGAGACCGACGCATTCTGGAACGCCATCTCCCTCTCCGCTTTCCCGGTCAATCTCCTCATTCTCGGTGGCATCGTCGGGCCGTTCCTGCCGCTCTTCATAGGCCTCAAGGGCGAGGCCGAAGAGGCGGCCAGGGACTTCGCCCGCACCATCCTCACCGCGGCGTTGATCGTCATGGCGGCTGCGATAGCCATCCTGTTCGTCTTCGCCCCGCAGATAGCCTCCATCGCCGCGCCCGGCTTCCAGGGCAGCCAGCTCGACCTCTACATCGGCCTGGTGCGCATCGTCTGCCTGGGCCAGCTGGCGATCACGGCCTCGATGGTCCTGGGCGAGATACTCATCGCCGAGCGCAGATTCCTGACGTACGGGCTGGCCGAGTTCGCCCAGTACACGGGGCTCGCGGCAGGTGCGCTGCTGCTGGGTGGAGTCTTCGGAATATACGGCGCCGCCATCGGGTTCCTGGTCGGTGCCCTAGGCCACCTGGGCGTCCGCCTCGTCGGCATCCACGCAACGTCCTTCCGTCCGAGGCCGTCTCTGGCGCTCCGAACCAGGGGCGTCGGCGAGTTCGCGCTGCTGATGCTGCCGAAGATGCTCAGCTCGGGCCTGGTGGCGTTGCTGCTGCTCTACTTCAACCAGATCGCGTCCACGCTCGCCCCCGGATCGACCACGTCGGTCTCATACGCCCAGGACTTCCAGAGCACGGCGGAGAGCGTGATCGGTGTCGCCTTCGCCCTGGCAGCCTTCCCCGCCCTCTCCGCCGCCGCAGCCGCGGGCGACAAGCGGGCCTTCAAGAGGCTCTTCCGCACCAACCTGATCTCGATCGGGTTCTTCTCGAGCCTGGCGGCGCTCGGCCTGGCCCTGCTGGCGGGGTTCATCGCCGGCCTGTTCAGGGGCGGCGCGTTCGACGACACGGATGCCTCCAGGATGACCATGGTTCTAGTCATCCTGGCGATCTCGGTCCCATTCGAGAGCCTCGTCGAACTCTTCGCCCGGGCCATCTATGCAACTCACAACACCTCCGAGGCGACGGTCGCGGTCGCGGCCGGGTTCGTGGCGGGCGTGGTCACGACCACGCTGCTGTCTGGAAGCGCGGGACTGGCCGCGCTTCCAATCGGGTACGTCGTCTTCCGAATCGTCCACCTGACCGTCCTCGGTTTGTTCCTTCGGCCCCGCATGGCCCGCATCGGCGGCACGTCTCGCTGGTCTCGGGCCATCGTTCGCAATCGTTGGGGCGGCGTCCGGACTGCCAATCGCCACTCGATGCCAGCCGGCCAGCTCGCCCTGATGGCGGTCGTGGCAATTGCCCTGGCCGGCGGAACGGTCTTCGCCGGGGCGCAGGCGCTGAGCCACGTCTCCTTCGTCGGCGCTCCCCAAACGACTCCGTGGGCTCGCGCGGGCGGCACCCGACCGCCCGTTGTGGTGGTTGACCAATCGCCGTCCGAGGCCGCCTCGCCATCTGAGGCCGCCTCGCCATCCGTGGCCGCCTTCCTGCCTCAGCCGTCAGCGTCTGGCAGCGCAACGCCGACGCTCCTGCCATCTGGCCCGCCCGGCGTCTTCGCGATGGATCTGTACCAGCCGGGCGACTTCGTCAGTGAGATCGAGGACACCTGGTGCGTGCCCGCGGCGATGCAGACCTCCATGAACATCATGAGCGACGTGCCGGATACATCGCGCGACACCCAGGCCAGGCTCTTCGATCTGGCCGTGTCCATCGCCGGCAGCGAGGATGGCGGCGCCGACCCGCAGGGCTGGGCGGGTGGCCTCACCTCGCTCGGCTACGGCAACTACGAGGTGGGCGCCAAGCTCAAGATGGCCGACGCGATCCACATCGTCGCCAAGCAGATACGAGTGACCGAGCGCCCGGCCGGTCTGATCGTCTGGAAGGGCTGGCACTCCTGGGTCGTCTCGGGCTTCACCGCCACGGCGGACCCGGCCCGGACCGACAACTTCACCGTGCTCTCGCTCCGGATCGAAGACGTGTGGTATCCACGCGTCTCAACCATCTGGCCCAGGTCCCGGCCGCCCGACTCGGACGTGCCGGTGAGCGCGCTCGGAACCGACTACGTGGTCTGGCACCAGGGCAAGTACTACGCCAATCGCGAGGGCGACTACGTCTACGTGATCCCGGTCCAGTAGGCGGCCGCGGCGGCTCGCGATCTACACAAGCACAGCCCGCGCCGCGGTTCTGTTGCCCGGCCGATGCCGGTAGCGCTAGAGTGACGCAATTGGTCGGCCGGGGAGCCGTGTCCGCCGTCTTCACGAGAGGGCACATGACCGCGGAGATAATCGAAGGCACCGTCTCGGAGTCGCGCGCCCTCGCCGTCTCCGAGATCACCATGGTCCCGCACGAGAGAGGCCACGGCGGAGTCGCCATCCTGCTCACGGTTGCCGCGATCGTCGCTGCCGCCATCGGCTTTCGAGCCGCCATGGTCTCCGGCTCAGCCTCCGACTCGTGGCAGTCCGCCCTACGGACGGAGGTCAAGCGCTCGGCCGCCGCGATGGAGGACGTGCGCTACCTGTACCAGTCGGAGCTGCCCGTCGCCATCCAGATAGTCGAGGCGAGGATCCTCCAGGCGCAGCTTCTGGACGCCGCCCAGGGAGTGAGCGGGGCAACGAAACAGACCCTCCTTCTCGAAGCCAGCGTTCAGGCCCAGATGATCACCGCTCTTTCGCCGAGCTCGGACCTCGCCGCCAAAACCGACTACGCCCTGCCATCGGGCGGGCTGGACCTGGGGAAGCGGCTGGCGGATCTGCGAGCCCAACACCCAGAACTGCTGGCGCTCGACCCGGACGGCCTTCAGGCCTCAGGCGACAAGCTCGCCCACAAGGCCGAAGTCATGACACTCGCCCTGCTGCCGGCAAGCGTGGCCGCCTTCCTTGGCGTGCTGGCCCAGGCGTTCAAGCGCCGGCGGATACTGTTCCTGTGGCTCGGCGCGCTGGCGCTGGCGGGCGGCGTGGCGATGGCCCTGGCCGTGGAGGTGCTGGCGTGATAGCCCCGGACTCCGCGGCCGAGCTGCGCGCCGAGCGGCGGTTCGATGTGGTCCTTGCCATACTCATTGGGGTCATCGCCGTCCTCGCCGCGATCCTCGCGTTCGCGCAGATCGACGCCGGCCAGGCCGCCACCCGCGCCGATCTCGACGCCGCCCGCCTCGCTTCGGACCTGTCCGCGCGCATCTCGGTGAGCGAGCAGGCGACGGACTCGGGTCTGGGTGCGCAGCAGACCGCCCTCATGCTCGACGCGCAGGCTCTCGCCCGGGAGATCGCGGGGCTCCAGAACGGCGACGACGCAGCTATGGCGGTCGGCAAGGCGCAGCAGTCGGCCTACGAGGCCCTGCAAGCGGCCCTGACTGCCACATCCGATACCACGGGCGGCAAACCCGTGGACGCTTACACCGCCGGCCTGCTGAATGCCACCACTCGGCAGCTCCAGACTGAGCTGACGGAGCAGAACCGCCAGGTGGACCTGGCGAACGCGGCCAGCTCGCACGAGCAGCTGGCCGTGCTGGGGCTTTCGTTCCTGGCCCTGGCGGGTGTGCTGACGGGCCTGGCCGCCGTCCTTCGGGAGAGCCGCGGCGGGCGGATCTCGCTTTCGGCGGCGTGCGCCATGGCGGCCTCCGCCGCGCTGCTGGCGATCCTGGCGTTCATCTAGACGACCGGGCAGCCCGCGGCGGACGGCCAACCGAGCCGGACGCCGGCTGTCGGGCGTTCGGCGGCCGCCCGGCAGCCGGCGGACACGCGGCGCTCAGTGTCGGAAGGAGACCGCGAGTTCCTTGTCCGTCGGCTCGGCCTGGCGTTCGAGCTCCGGGAGCAAACGCTCGAGGTCGGCCAGGAAGAGGGCCGCGAGGTCGTGCGAGAAACCGTTTCTCACCACAATCCGCAATACGGCCAGGTCTTCGCGGTTCGCCGGGAAAGTGTAAGCCGGGACCTGCCAGCCCCGTTCGCGGAGTCGTCGCGAGACGTCGAACACCGTGAAGTTGTCGATCCCTTTCTTGACTCGGAGCGCCACCACCGGCAGCTGGCTGCCATCGGTGATCAGCTCGAACGGACCCATCTCGGCCAGCCTGGCGGCCACGCTCCCGGCGACGTCGCGGCAGACCTGGTGGACCAGGCGGTATCCCTCGCGACCCAATCTCAGGAACATGTAGTACTGAGCCACGATCTGGGCGCCGGGCCGGGAGAAGTTCAGGGCGAAGGTCGGCATGTCGCCGCCCAGGTAGTTGACGTGGTAGATCAGCTCCTCCGGCAGAGACGGCCCGTCTCGCCAGATCACCCAGCCCACGCCGGGGAAGACCAGGCCGTACTTGTGACCCGAGGTGTTGATGCTGGCCACACGAGGAATGCGGAAGTCCCACGCCAGGTCCGGATCGAGAAACGGGGCGATCATCCCGCCGGACGCACCGTCGACGTGGATCGGCACGTCCAGGCCGGTCCGCTCCTGAAGCGCGTCCAGGGCGGCGGCGATCTCGGCGACGGGCTCGTAGCTCCCATCGAAGGTCGATCCGAGCACGGCAACCACCCCGATCGTGTTCTCGTCGACGAGCTTGACCGCCTCGTCGCCGTTCAGGTGGAACCGATCGCCATCCATGGGCACCAGCCGCGGCTCCACCTCGAAATAGTTAGCGAACTTCTCCCAGCAGACCTGCACGTTGATGCCCATGACGATGTTCGGGCGATCAGCGGGCTTGCCGGCTGCGTGTCGGGCCTGCTGCCAGCGCCTCTTCATGGCCAGGCCGCCGAGCATGCATGCCTCCGACGACCCTACGGTCGAGCAGCCTGGAGCCTTGCTGGGATCTGGCGCGTTCCACAGGTCGGCCATCATCGAGACGCAGCGGTGCTCGATCTCGGCCGTCTGCGGGTACTCGTCCTTGTCGATCATGTTCTTGGGCAGGCATTCGGTCATCAGGCGGCCGACTTCCGGTTCCATCCACGTCGTTACGAACGTGGCCAGGTTCTGGCGGGCATTGCCGTCCAGCATCAACTCGTCGTGGATGATCTGGTATGCGGCCGCGGATGACATCTCACCCGAAGGCAGGCGCTTCGACGGTATTGGCGCCAGCACCGAACCCTGGGCGAAGAGCGGGTTGACCGACAGATGCTCGGCCGAATGCCGGCGACGGTGACTCGAACCCAACATCCGACTGACCTCCCGTGTGATCTCTGACGAAGGTGCGGACGACCGAACGGACTGCTATCCGAACTCTAGCGTCAGCGACGTGGCGCGCTCGGCTCGCTGCGTCGAGCGGGACTGCACGGTGAGCAAGCCAGCCGCAGCCTCCCAGCGACCCATTCGGGGGGCTCCCCGCGACCCGGGTACCGTGACGCCACGGCCGAAGTCGTCAACCCCGCTTCGGATCCGTCGCTCACGCCCTGAGGCCAACAGGAGCAACAGGACCGCAGGGCGGGACCGTTTGAGTGGCCGAGAACCGGCGTGGACTCCCGGCGCGTATCCCCTATGCACAACCTCGATATGAAGGGAGCCGCTAGAAGCAGGCCCCCACGGTCAAGGTACCCAGGAGAACAGCCGCATGCGTCCCACTTCCCGTCTTGCGTCGCTATCCGTCTTCGCCCTCGGCGTCGCCTTGCTCGCGGCTGCGTGCTCGTCTGCCGCCGCCACCGTCCCGGCCGGGGCCACGAGTCTCACGATAGGGTCGACAAACGATCCGACACTCGGCGCGTACCTCACAGGGCAGAGTGGCATGACGCTCTACGTACTCACTCTGGACACGCCCGACGCGAGCACCTGCGCAGGTACGTGCGCCACCAACTGGCCGCCTCTCACCGCGGCAACGGGCGCGACCATCACCGGCCCCAGCGGAGCCATGGGGGCCTTCGCAACGATCACCCGCTCCGACGGCACGGTTCAGGTCACCTACAACCACATGCCGCTCTACTACTACTCAGGAGACTCCGTGGCCGGCGATACGAAGGGCCAAGGCAAGAACAACACATGGTTCGTCGGCCCGCTGAGCGGTTCCGTCGGCACGATGAGCCCGACCGCCAGCCCGGCCGCCAGCGCCGCAGCCACTCCAGCGGCGAGCGCCTCCTCTGCGAGCGGCTACTGAGAGGTCGGCACAACGCGCCGCTAAGCGATATTCACGAGGAACCCGCCGGCGCCCGACCGGCGGGTTCTCTCTGCTTACCAGTGAGCGTTCTAGACCAGCAGGACCTTCGCGAAGGCTTCGGCGATTACCCGATAGCCGCTTGCATTGGCGTGGAGATCCGGGCCGAGTGGCGGCGGTGCTCCCCCCCAGGTCCACTCGCAGGCCCGGGCAACGTTCACCGGCACCGTCCCGACGTCCGCCAACTCCACCTCGGTATCGAAGTCGGTAGTGGCAAACGCGCCCTCGACGTCGGCCAGCTGCAAGCCCGCGGCCCGGTATATCTCGCGGAAGTGGGCGTTGATAGGCACGACGGCGTCCCACACGGACACGCGGGCCAACTCCTGTCCCAACGGGCCCTCGAGCCAGTGGGGCAGGAGCGAGTCGTAGATCGTCATCCCGACGATCGGTGTCCGCGGCCCGGCGGCTTCCTGGAGTGTCTGCAGAATACCGGGCAGGTTGCGCGAGACGTTGGCCATACCGGCCGGTATCGCCTCGAGGACGTATTCCGGCAGGTCGTTCAAGCCGACGTCGATGGTCACGAACACGACCGACTCGCGATGACCTCGCAGAAATGCGACGGCTTCGTCGAGCTGGCTCCCGTGGGGGTACGTGGTCAGCCCGCCTCCGATCATCGTCGCGGTCGACTCCCCGGGGTAGCCGAGCTTGAGGGTCCGCAGGTTCGGCAGGCTCCGCTGCGCGATCGTGGCCAGCTGGTCCGCGTAGCCCTCGTCGGTCCGGAACTGCCACTCCTCAGCACCTGTGGGTTGCACACCGGTGGCCAGCGAATCGCCGAGCGAGAGGTAATAGACGGGCGCCGCTTCGACACCGACTGTTGCAAGTGGCGCACCCGATGGCTGGCGGGTCATGGCGCGAGCCTACCAGCACAAGCCACGTCGGGAGTGTCGGCTCGCGGACATTCTCGCGACCGACGATACTTGCCCATGACACGCAGACAATCCGGCCAATCGGGACCCCGACAAAGCGTGGACTCGCGGGGGGCTGAACGGTGCGGGTCGATCGGAGAAGCTGGCCTGTGCTCGACCCGGTAAGGGGAGCGGAACCGATAGCCGACGAGGTGCCGGCCGAGGCTTCTCCGTCGCAGGGCATCGACGCCAACGGGCGCCCCACCAGGCTTTTGCCGCTCGCCCAGCTGATTCGTATCTCGGCCTACTGGCTGGGCATATCCACAGTCTGGAGCGGAATTCTCGACATCGTCAACGGCCGCCTCCAGTTCACCCATCTAGTGCCCAAGGGCAGCGAGGGGATGGGCGCGTTCCAGATCGCCGTGGTCGGGACGTTCATCGCCATCCTCGTCCAGCCGACCGTCGGCACGATCAGCGACTACACGATCACGCGCTGGGGGCGCCGCAAGCCCTACATCTTCATCGGCGCCACGCTCGACGTGGTGTTCCTGTGGGGTGTGGCCACCTCCAACTCTCTTCCGGCGGTCGCAGCCTTCGTCGGCTTGCTCCAGTTCAGCTCCAACTTCGCCCAGGGCCCGTTCCAGGGTTATGTGCCGGATCTCGTCCCGGCCAAGCAGGTGGGACTCGCTTCTGGGCTGATGGGCCTCATGGCCGCCCTGGGCAACGTGGTCGGGTACGGGGTCGCAGCGGTCGCCCTGGCACTGAGCCAGACCGACCCGAACGCATTCCTCTACGGCACGATGGCCATCGGCGTGGTCGAGTTCCTGACCATGCTCAGCGTCGTCCTCTTCGTGCATGAGGGAAAGCGAGTCAAGCCTCGCAACGGCCGATCCTGGTTCTCGATCGCCCGCGAAGCGTGGGGCACGGACATCCTGCGAGAGCGCAGCTTCCTGTGGCTCGTGAGCTCGCGGTTCTGCATCCTGACCGGAGCGGCTCTCTACCCGATCATGGCCACGTTCTACCTGGCCCAGGTCTTCGGGCTGGACGCGAAGGCCACGGGCGACACCAAGCTCATCCTGCTCGCCATCGTCGGCCTGTGCGTGACCCTCTCGGTTGTCCCCTCGGCCCGGCTGTCCGACAGGATCGGCCGCAAGAAGGTGATCTACTGGTCGTGCCTTGCCGGCGCTGTGGGGCTCGGAATGGGTGCCGTCGCGCCGGTCCTGCCGGTAGCTCTGGCCGGCGCCGCCGTCTTCGCCGTCGCCGCGGGCGCCTTCCTGGCAGTAGACTGGGCCTTGATGAGCGACATCGTTCCCAAGGCGTCGACGGGCCGGTACATGGGGATATCCAACGTGGCCACAGCCTCGGCCGGTACCGTGGCTCTGGCCCTCGGCGGCGCCGGCGTCATGGACACGGTGAACCGCCTCTTTGGATACGGGGCCGGCCCGCGGGCTGCGCTCGGCCTGGGCGTGGTGTGCTACGCGCTCGGTGCGGCGTTCCTGAAGCCCGTCGTCGAGGCGCGGCGAGAAGACGACATCGTCGCAACCGGGTCGCCCTAGGTAGGACCAAAGGCAACGGCACGCGACGCTGCGGCTCGTGACGCCGAGGCGCCGCCCAGACCCACGCCACTCGAGGGGTATCGGGGCGCAGCCTTTCGTATACGATGCCGGCCAATCGGACGGGAGCGACCGGTCCCTCACCGAGGGCCGATGTAACCTTCGGGGCCGGAGGTGGCGCGCAGCCGTGGACACGCTCGACCAGTACCTGCTCGCACTCGAGCCCCAATACCGCGAACGCGTCTGGGGCGGCCAGGCGCTCCGGGCGTCGACTCCCCCGATTGGCGAGGCCTGGATAGCGTATGGCCCAAGCTGCGTTGCGAGCGGGCGACTCGGCGGGTGGACGCTCGACGAACTCGTAGCCAGCCATGGCCCGGCGTTGCTGGGGACCGCGGTCGCGGAACGTTTCAGGTCCCGCTTCCCGCTCCTGATCAAGCTCCTCGACTGTGCCGACTGGCTGTCCGTGCAGGTCCATCCCAACGACGAGCAGGCCCGGCGCATGGTGGGGCCCGGCGAGTTCGGCAAGACTGAGGCGTGGTATTTCTTGGAGACGGCGAACGATGCGCAGATCATGGCCGGCACTATGCCGGGCGTGGGAGCGGAGGAGTTGGCGGCCGCGATCCGAGGGGGCCGCGTTCTCGAGGTGGCCGAGCACGTCACCGTTCACGACGGCGAGGCCCTTCTGATTCCCGCTGGTACGCTCCACGCGCTCGGCCCGGGGCTCCTGCTGTATGAGATCCAGCAGGCCAGCGACACGACCTACCGCGTCTACGACTGGGAGCGGCCGGCGTCCGAGGGGCGAAAGCTCCACATCGAGGAATCCGTCAAAGTTGCGCTGCCGGTGGGACCGACCGAGCTGGCGCGGCCACGCGTCGCCGACGAGACGGGCACAGCGACGGCGGTCGACTGTGCCTACTTCGAGCTCGATCTCGTCCGGGTTTCGCAGAACGGCGGGCCACTCGCGGCCGATACCGCGGGCCGGGGATTCCGCATCCTCACGGTGATCGAAGGAGCGGCCGAGATCAGCCGCGCCACCGAACGGATCGGCCTGCGCCGATTCGAGACGGCCCTCGTAGCCGGGTCGGCCGGCGCCTACGAGATCAGTGCGATCGACGGTCCGGTCACGCTGTTGTGTGCGGCGGTTCCAGACGGGTAGCCGACTGGAGCAAGGCGAACGCGAGACTTGCCCAGCCGGACCGGGAGAGCCCGCTAGGCCGGCCGTACCGGCTCCGTCCCGACGCCCAAACGCTCGACCGCGGCGGCGATCTCGTCCACGTCCGCCCCTGTCAACGTCAGCGAGGCGGCCGGTAGCCAGCCATCGACCTGCCGTGGCGTTCGGGCGCCGACGATGGCGCCGGTGACGCCGGGCCAGGATGCCGCCCAGGCGACGGCCACTGCGGAAACGGTAGTTCCGTGGCGCGCGGCGATTGGACGGAGAGCGTCACGGAGGGCCAGGTTCCGCGACAGAGCCGGCTCCGTGTGGCCCTCCGAGTGGCGCCGCCAGTCCTCGCCCGACATGGCCTCGACCCGCTCCCGGGAGAACGAGTCGGTGAGGATGCCGGACGCCATGGGGCTGTAGACGATGACGCCCGTGCCGTGTGCGGCGGCCCACGGAATCAGGTCCCTGCCAGACTCGCGACGGATGAGAGAGAACGGCGGCTGGATCGAGTCGACGTGGCGAACCCGCTCGCATTGCTCCAGCAGCTCGACGCCGAAGTTGCTGGCGCCGATGGCTCGGACCTTGCCCTCGTCGACGAGCCTACCCATCTCGCCCCACGAGTCCTCGACGGGCGTGCCAGTCTCATCCGGCCAGTGGATCTGGTATAGATCGATCGGCTCCATTGCCAGCCGGCGCAGCGAGTGCTCGACCTCGACGCGGATGAAGGCCGGATTCGCGTTGCGCACGGCCGGCTTGTACGTGTCCGCCGGGTCGAACTCGAGGCCGCATTTCGTGAAGACGAACGGCCGATCCCCTGCCGGGATGCCGGCCAGGGCGCGGCCGACCACCTCCTCGGAGTGACCGAGACCGTATGCCGCGGCCGTGTCGATCCAGTTGACGCCCCCGGACACCGCGTGCTCGATGGCCCGGATCGAGTCGTCATCGTCCTGTGGCCCCCATCCGAACGCCCATCCTCCGCCACCAACGGCCCATGAGCCAAAGCCGATGGTCGTGATCTCGAGCCCGCTGACGCCGAGCGGGCGCGTCTGGAGCGTCACGTTTCGTTCCTCCTGTGGAGCGCCACCAATCCCGCAGACCGGTGCGAACTCTGATCTGGGCCGGCCCGCCACATTCTGGCAGTCCCGGCCAGAACCGGCGCGGCGGCTTCCGAAACATTACGCTTCGGTCGATGACACGCATCAGCGCCGGCATCCTGCTCTATCGCCGCCGAGGGGAAGCTCTCGAGGTTCTGCTCGTCCACCCTGGTGGACCCTTCTTCGGCAAGAAGGATTTCGGCAACTGGTCGATTCCCAAGGGCGAGGTCAGCGAGGCCGATCCCGACTACCAGCAGACCGCCCGCCGCGAGTTCCTGGAGGAGGTCGGTCATCCCGTTCCGCCCGGCCGGCTGATCGACCTCGGCTGGATCCGCCAGAAGGGCGGCAAGACCGTCTACGCCTGGGCTGTCGAGGGCGACATCGACCCGGCAACCATGAGCAGCAACTTTATCGAGTTCGACTGGCCGCCCTTCTCGGGCCGCAAGAAGCGCTTTCCCGAGGTCGACCGGTGGGTCTACTTCGGACCCGAGGAGGCCCGCCTCCGCGTGAAGGAAACGCAGGTCCCACTCCTCGACCGGCTCGATGGGGCGGTTTCGCTCGATGTGTCGCCTTCGAGGGCCGACCCGGCCGAGCGCGCGGCGCGATGACGGCGCCTGACGGCGAGGTCGTCGGGATCCACGGCGTCTCGGTCGTCCGTTCCGGCAGCCTGCTCCTGGACGGCATCGACTGGCGGGTCGGCGACGGTGAGCGGTGGGTTCTGCTCGGACCCAACGGCAGCGGCAAGACCACTCTCATCTCGGTGGCCGCAACCTACCTCTGGCCGTCACGCGGGAGTGTGTCCGTCCTGGGCCAGGCCGTCGAGACCGTGGACGTGCGAGAACTGAGAAAGCGAATCGGCATCGTGAGCGCGTCACTGGAGACGCGGATCCCGCCCCAGCTCACGGCGGTGGACGTGGTCGCGGCCGGCGGCACCGGAGCCACCGCGCCGTGGTGGGACCGCCCCACACGAGCTACCGAGGATCGGGCCGTCGAGCTGCTCGCGCTGGTGGGCTGCGCCGGTCTGCACGATCGCCGCTTCGAGTTGCTCTCGTCGGGCGAGAGGCAACGTGTCCAGATCGCCCGGGCCTTGATGCTCGATCCGGCTTTGCTGTTGCTCGACGAACCCGCCGCGGGCCTCGACCTCGGCGCCCGCGAAGGGCTGACGACCTTGCTCGCCCGACTCAACGACGCGCCCAACCTGGCGGCGACGGTCGTCGTCACTCATCACGTCGAGGAGATCGCGCCCGGCACGACACACGCACTCGTCCTTCGATCCGGCCGAGTGGTCGCTGCGGGACCGGTCGCCGAGACGGTGACCGGGGCCGTCCTGACGGACGCCTTCAACCTGCCTCTGCGGGTAGAGCGCGTCGGCAACCGGTTCGTGGCCCAGGCCGCGACGTCGTGAGCTCGAGCTAGGCGGCTACGGCCGCAGCCACGAGATGGTCGGCCAGGTCTCCTCAGGAGAGATTCCCGCGGCGGTATCGTCTCCGAGTGGCATCGCGAGTGGCGCCGGCAGTTTCGGACTTCCCGCCGCCATGTTCCGCCGGCGCTGACTCGGCGAAGGCCCGGTAGGTCTCCGCCTGCGAGCGACGCGGTCTCGGGCGACTATGCGACTCGCCGTCTCGACCGCGTCGATCGGCAGCGGCGCAGCATCGAGCCGAGGCCAGGACGGCTCGGCGTCGGCCACTATCGGTATCGCGGCATCATCGGTCGGCACCCAGGCGTCTTCGGCGGGTCGTTGGGCCGGCAACCTCACCGCCCATACCGGATCCGCATCCTCGCCATCGTCCGGCACCCCAATTGGAGCGACCGGGAGCGTCGTGCGGGACAGAACGCCACTCGTCGGTATGGTCATGACGCGCAGGGCATCGAGCCGATTGACCATCAGCAGGGCCGCGTCGACCTCGTTCGCGTGTACGTCTCCGACTCCGACCGCCGCCTCCAGGCGCTCGCGGCGCTCGCCGGGATCGAGGTCGAGCAACTCGTCGAGCACCTTCTGACGCCGCGCGTCGCGGCTGTGCCGAGTCCAGAACACGTCTCTCTCCTGCCCTCACGAGTGAGCCGACAGCCCCGGGGATCTCTCGAAGCGGGCCGCTGGCTGGGATAGCTGGGATGCGATCGATCGAGTCCGAAGTGCCGTCTTCGACCGAGGCGGCTTTGCCACCGCCGGTCAGGCTGCCACACGTCCGACGGAGCGGCAACGGTCGGCGCGCCTGCCGGCACGGGACGAACGCCTGCCCAATCGCGAGCAAGGTCGCGCCCACCGCCCGCAAGGCGAGTTCCGAAGGCGCCGCCCCCGCCCTGAAACCTTCGCCGGCCTCTGGCGCGCAAGCGACAAATCCGGCAACCTGGCGTCATGCCGCCTCTGCCGCCCGACGCCCCGAGTTCGCGCAATCCCCACGACCCGGGGCCGGATGTGGCCGGCGAGCGGGCCCTGGCGGTGGAGCGGGCCGCGAGCGAGCCGCTGGTCACGCGACGCGGGGCCATCCTTCGCATCGGCACGGCCTCGTGGACGGACCCGACCATGACCGCGCCGGGTGTCTTCTATCCGCGCGGCGCGGATAGCGCCGAAGAGCGCCTGGCCTACTACGCCGCCACGTTCCCCATCGTCGAGATCGACGCCACCTACTACGCCCTTCCGTCGGCCCGGGTGGCGGCAGCGTGGGTGGACCGGACGCCGCCCGATTTCGTCTTCGACGCCAAGGCTCACGCCCTCATGACCGGTCAGCCGACGGAGGCCAAGCGGCTGCCGAAGGACCTGCGGGACGCCCTCCCGGAGGATCTGGCTGCCAGGCTCCGCTTGTACGCTCGCGACCTGCCGGCAGAGCTACGGGACGAGATCTGGCGACGCTACCTGTCGGGCCTGGAGCCACTGCGCGCCGGAGGCCAACTCGGGTCGGTGCTGCTGCAGTTCCCGAAGTGGTTCTTCCCCACGAGTGAGAGCCGCGATGCGATCCTCGAGGCGCGGGGGCGGCTCGGCGAGGTCCGGTCCGCGGTCGAGTTCCGCAGCGAGACGTGGTTCAACGAGAAGAACCGCGAGAGAACCCTCCAATTCCTCACCGACAACTCCATGCCGCTGGTCATGGTCGACGGACCGCAGGGCCTCCGCAGCAGCGTCCCACCAATTGCCGTGGCGACCTCGCCGGATCTGGCTCTGATCAGATTCCACGGTCGCCGAGTCGAGACCTGGGAGGCTAGGGGTATCCCCGTCGTCGAGCGGTTCCGCTACCTGTACAGCGAAGACGAGCTGCGGGAGTGGGTACCGCGCATCCGCGAGGCCGCAGAGGAAGCGCGCGAGATCCACATCCTCATGAACAACTGCTACGCCAATTACGGCTCCACCAACGCGCGTGAGCTGGCGGCGTTGCTCGCGGCGGAGCTGGGAGTACTGCCCGATCCGCTGCTCGCGCTGCCCGATCCGCCGCGCGAGCAGGCCAATCCGCTGTAGGAAGCCGCTCTCCGGCCCAGTCGGCCGCGGTCTCGAGGGCACCTGCCGGCGCCACCAGGATATGGCAAACGGCCCGGGGAGGGGGTCCCGAGCCGTTTGCGGAATGAGCGCGCCGTCACTCGCGCCCATGGAGATTGGCTAGATCGTAGGTCCGGATCGGCGCATCGCTCTCCCGAGGCCCTATCGTCCCACCACGCGATCCATCTCTGCGAGGGCCGTGGCGGCTCCGTCACGGACCGCGGGACGACCGGAACGCGTTCCACTGCGGACCGCCGACGCGCGTACGATGCCTCCCTGAGCAGGCCTCGTCCCCCAGGAGCCTGTATGCCGTCTGTTTCGCCAAATGGGCGTGGCTTCCCTCCATGCTGTCAACGGCCAACGACCTGATTCGATATGTCGGCCAGGTTGCCGGCACGCCTCTGCTCCCGTATCCGAACCGACGTCCCTGGAGACGCATATGCACGACGAAAGAGGAGACCGGCGGGCCAGCCGGTATCCGACTGACGATCTCGGCGGCAGAGTCGTTGACATCGAGCCCCTCAACGTCAACCTGGGTCGAGCCGAGAGGAAGCGGCGCCCCGACCTCGGGCGGCTGGGGCCCCGGGCCTCCAGCACCGGCCGGGTCACCGAGGGAGACGCGATTCAGTCCGTCGGCGGCCGGCGCAGGTTTCGACCCGAGTTAGTTCTCCTGATTGCCGGAGTGGCGTTCGTGATCGGGGCCCTGGTCAAGCCGTGGCCCGGCCGCGTGCCCGCCGCACCTCCAGTTCCAACGCACGACTCGCCTCAGATCGCGGCGGCATCGCAATCGCCGGCCCTCGCGGCGGACTCCCCGATACCGGCAATCGCGGCAGAGCCGTCGCCCTCCCGCTACCCGGACATTCCGCCCTATGACTACCGCTGGCCATTCTTCATCACATCGCCCACGGCGGCGCCGTCGGTCGGGCCCGCGGACGCCAGCGCGCTGGCTGCGCGCTGGTCCACGGTCGACTGGAGCATCCTACGCACGACCGATCCGCATACCGGCTGGGGATTCACGGCCGCCCTGATGCCCAGCGTGGACAACGGACCGAACGCCTCGAAACCGACAGCGAGCTGGGCCGACGCCGGCTATCCGCCGGTCTACGCCGCGGTGCCTCTGGTGCGGGCGCAGAGCGTTTATGCCATCGCGCTCACCTGGCCCTCCAACCTCGACGTGACCAGCGTCAAGTTTGTGTACCTGGGCCCGCCCGAATCGCCGCCCTACCTTCCTCCGGCCAGTTTCGTGGCCGACTCGCCGGTGACTCCCCTTCCGGCCGACCGCGACACCTCGCCTCCGGTCTCGCCTTCGGTCAGTGCGACGATTCCCCCGTGGCTCGATCCGGGGGTCACTGCGGTTCGGTCGGGGGAGTTCTGGATCGCGCCGTCAGACGCGTCGCCCAACGCCGTCGCGGGCTCGATCCCAGCCGCGTGGCAAGCCACTCCCTGGCCGTGGCCATACGGCGCGTATCAGGTCACCGTGACGTCCACGAGCGGCAGCACGAACTTCATCGTAGACCTGCTGCTGACCGCCTGATACCGCGCCTTCGGGGATCGACCGCCTCGTCCTCGCCCTCACGATCGCGGCCTTACCCATGTCGGAGACCAGAGGCGAGGTGGTGCACAATGGCGGAAAGCGGTAGACCGCGCCCCGAGTCGACGTGACGCTTCGTTGAATCGGAGGCGGCCGAGATCCGGGTCCACCCGCCGCGGTGTCGATAATCGCGTCTAATCGCATCCTCGCCCGTCCGAGGAGAAGCAGGAAGGTCATCCGACATGGACTCGGTGACGGTCGTGGTCATCGGCGGCGGCGCCACCGGAACGGGCATTCTGCGCGACCTGAGCATGCGAGGGGTGAAGACGCTGCTCATCGAGCGCGGTGACCTGGCCTCGGATGCCAGCGGGCGCTTCCACGGCTTGCTTCACAGCGGCGCCCGCTACGCGGTAACGGACCCACGATCGGCCAAGGAATGCATCGAAGAGAACGCCATCTTGCGCAGGATCGGCAAGCACTGCGTCGAGAAGACCGAAGGCTTCTTCGTGAGGCTGGAGGGTGACGGCGAGGACTACGAGGGGCAGTGGGTCGCGGGCTGCGCCGCGGCCCGTATCCACGCCAAACGCGTCGACCTGAAGGAGGCCCGGCGCCTCGAGCCGCACCTGTCCCGGCGAGCCGTCTCGGTGTTCCGGGTTCCCGACAGCGCCATCGACGGGTTCCGACTGTGCTGGCAGAACGTGGCCTCCGCCCGCAGATACGGCGGCGAGGTCCGGACCTACACCGAGGCGACCGGGATCGAACGCGCCGGCGACCGCGTCGTGGGCGTCACGGTGTGCGACACCCTGACGGGCGCGGTCGATTCGATCGGCTGCGACCACGTCGTCAACGCCGCCGGATCGTGGGTCGGGCGGGTCGCGTCCTGGGCAGGGATCGAGGTCGACGTGAAGCCCGACCGGGGCGTGCTGATCGCGTTCAACCACCGCTTCACCAACCGGGTCATCAACCGGCTCCGCCCGCCCGCGAACGGCGACATCTTCGTGCCCCACGGCCCCATCACCGTGCTCGGCACCACTTCCTCGCCTGTGGCCAGCGCGGACGACAACGTCCCCCACGTCGAGGAGGTCCTGGAACTGCTGCACAACGGCACGGAACTCTTCGAGGACCTGCCCAAGTACCGAATTCTGCGCGCTTACGCGGGAGCGCGGCCGTTGTACAGCCCCGGCGAAGGCCGAGCGGCCTCGCGCGACTTCACTATCCTCGACCACTCCACGGACGGGCTCCGCGGCCTGACCAGCGCCGCCGGCGGCAAGCTCACCTCCTACCGTCTGATGGCCGAGAAGACGGCCGATGTGGTGTGCCGCGAGCTCGGCGTCAAAGCGGCCTGCCGGACGGCCGCCGAGCCGATGGTGGAGGATCCGCCGCGCCGGCTGGTGACCCGGGCCAGACCGTTCTTCCCGCCGTACGGCCTTGATCTGGCGGCGTCTCGTCTGGGCGCGGCCTTCGGCCCCGTCGTCCAGGGGCTCCAGATGCATCCGGAGGAAAGGCGGCTCATCTGCGAGTGCGAAATGGTCACCCTGGCCGAGGTCGAGTCTGCCGCCAGGGAGCCCACCACATTCAACCTGGGAGACATCCGCCGCCGGACACGGATGGGCATGGGAACTTGCCAGGGCGCATTCTGCAGCCTGCGGGCTGTCGGCGCGCTGGTCTCCCACGATCTAGTCGCGGACAAGGACGGGAAGGCACTCATCAGGGACTTCCTCGAAACCCGTTGGAAAGGTATCCGCCCGGTACTCTGGGGCGACCAGATCCGAGAAGCCGAATTCCAGCGCGAGGTCTACGCGGCGACCCTGAACCTGGATGGGACGGCCCAACGATGAGCGCCTGCGACGTCGTCGTCATCGGCGGCGGCCTGTCAGGGCTGGTCGCGGCGGCCGCGGCAGCCGAGCGGGACAAGAAGGTCGTGCTGATCGCCAAGGGCGTCGGAGCCATCGCCGTCGGAAGCGGCTCCATCGACGTCCTCGGATACGAGGCCGGAGGCAAGCCCGTCGCCAGACCGCTCGCGGAGATGGGCAAGCTGCCGTCGAACCATCCGTACGCCAGAGCCGGCAAGCAGGCGACGGCGAAGGCCTTCGAGTTCTTCCTGGATCTCTGCGAGAAGGGCGGATTCCCCTACTCCGGCAGCGCCGACGTGGCCCGCTGGGTGCCCACGGCCATCGGAACCCTGAAGCCGACCTGCTTCCTGCCGAGGTCGATGGACCCGGCGCCCCTCGAAGCGGCGAAAGCCGCCGTGGTCGTCGGCTTCCGAGGGCTCAAGGACTACTACCCCGAGTTGATCATCCGGGGCCTGATGCAGGTCCCTGCCTATCCCAAACGCTTCAGAACCGTCATCGTCGATCCGGAAATGGCCGGGCGCGACGTGAACGCGTTGGATATCGCCCGTTGGCTCGACACGGAGTCGGGCCGGCACGCCTGCATCGAGCAGATGCTCACCGGCATCGCCCCGGGCAACGTGGTTTTGGTGCCGCCGGTGCTTGGAACCGTGCCCAACTACGGGGTGCTCGAGGAGTTCGAGAAGGCCACGACCTGCAAGTTCATCGAGATCACAGGAATGCCGCCCGCGATCACGGGGCTCCGGCTCTACGACCTGCTGGTTTCGGAGATCAAGAAACGAGGCGTGCGGATCGTCGAGCACGCCACCGTCACACGGGCGGTCGTCGACAACGGCCGGTGCACTGCCGTCGTCACCCACGGCGTCGATCGTGAGCGCACCCATCCGGCGCGCTCCTTCATCCTCGCCACCGGCGGCTTCTATAGCGGCGGGCTCGAGGCGGGCGTTGGCTCGGCCCGCGAGCCCGTGTTCGGCCTGCCGGTCAAGGTGCCGGAGAGCCAATCGGATTGGAGCAACGCGTTTTTGCTTTCAGGCGGCGCGCAGCCCTTCGCCCGCTTCGGCCTCGACGTCGACGCGCGGCTGCGGCCGACCGACGGCAGCGGAAAGGCCGTCTTCGAGAACGTGTATGCGGTGGGGCGCACTCTGTCGGGGTTCGACGACGCGTTCGAGAAGTCGGGCAACGGCGTGGCCGTCGTGACCGGCTATCGCGCCGGCACGCTGGTGGCGTGAGGTGGAGGGCATCGTGAAGGGCTACCTCTACGACTCGGACCGGTGCATGGCCTGCACGTCGTGCACGGTCGTGTGCCCGGTCGCGGCCGCGACGCGAGAGTTCCTCGGGCCCAAGATGGTCGGCCCTGCGCTGTCTCGGTTCCGGAGGCCGGCCTTGGCCCCGGACCTGGCCGCGGACCTCTGCTCCAACTGCAAGAACTGCGACATCAGCTGCCCGTCGGGCGTGCCCATCTCGACGCTCAACATGCTGTCCAAGGCCGAGTACTACCGGCACCACCGGCACCGCCTCCGCGACTGGGTCCTGTCCCACGGCCAGCTGATGGGCAACCTCGCGACCCCCTTTGTCCCGCTGTCGAACCTGGCGATCGCAAACCCGATCAGCCGGACGATGCTCGGGGCATTCGGGTTCGCCGGCAGGATGCCGCTGCCCGCCTACGTGCGAAAGACGTTCCGGAAGCAGTTCCGGGCGCTGCGGCAGCAGTCCTTCCCGCAGAAGGTGGTCTTCTTCCCCGGGTGCTACATCGACTTCTACGATCCCGGGGTGGGCCTCGACTTCGTGGCCGTCATGCAGGCGAACGAATACGAGGTCGTCGTGCCGCGCGGGCTCGGGTGCTGCGGGACCCCGATGGTGGCCAACGGCTTCCCGGGCGCGGCCGAAAGAGCCGTGCGCCGCAACGTCCGGGCCCTCCAGGAGTGGACCGACGCGGGCGTGCCGGTCGTGGCCTGCTGCACCAGCTGCAGCCTTACCCTCAAACAGGAGCAGCAGGAGCTGTTCGACGTGCCGGGCGCCGCCGAGCTGGCGGCCCGGGTCTACGACGCCACCGAGTTCCTGCTCGAGCTCCGGGACCGGGGCAAGCTCAAGACCGACCTCAAGCAGCTCTCCGGCCGCTATCTGTACCACGCTCCGTGCCACCTGCGGGATCAGGGCATCGGCCGGCCGGGCTTCGAAATGCTGGGGAGCCTGCCCGGCCTCGAGATCAGCGACGCCGATGCCGGCTGCTGCGGCCTGTCGGGCAGCTACGGCTTCAAGGGCGACCGGTACGAGGTCGCCCAGGCCGTGGGCGACGCGCTCTTCAAGAAGGTTCGAGCCTCCGGAGCGGATGCGGTGATCTCGGAGTGCGGCACGTGCCGGCACCAGATCACCGTGGCCACGGGCGCGAAGACTCTGCACCCGATCTCGGTGATGCGGCGCGCGTTCGAGTGACCCAGCGCCGCTCCCACGAATCGGAACGCCCGGCGGAGGATCCGCCGGGCGTTCACTTTGCTTGCGGGGAACGGTTACTTGTCGCGCTCCGCGGCGCCCGCCAGGGCGGCCTGAGCGGCTGCCAGGCGCGCCACGGGAACCCGGAACGGCGAGCAGGAAACGTAGTTGAGGCCGATGTCGTTGCAGAACCCGATCGACATCGGGTCGCCGCCATGCTCGCCGCAGATGCCCACCTTGAGGTCGGGGCGGGTCTTGCGACCGAGCTTCACGGCCATGTCCATTTCCTTGACGACGACCGGGTCGAGCGACTGGAAGGGGTTGTACGGGAGGATCTTGTCCTCGACGTACTTGAGGAGGAACCCGCCCTCGGCGTCGTCGCGGCTGTAGCCGAAGGTCATCTGGGTCAGGTCGTTGGTGCCGAAGCTGAAGAACTGGGCGTACTTGGCGATCTCGTCCGCGACCCAGCAGGCACGCGGGATCTCGATCATCGTGCCGAACTTGTAGTCGATCTTGACGCCGGCGGCCTTGACCACGGCGTCGGCCTCAGCCTCAAGAAGCGTCTGGGTGGCGATGAGCTCGTTCACGTGGCCGACGAGCGGGATCATGATCTCCGGTCGCGGGTCCTTGCCTGCCTTCTTGACCGCGACCGCGGCGTTGAGGATGGCCCGGGTCTGGATCTTCACAAAATCGGGGATCATCAGGCCGAGGCGGCAGCCGCGGAGGCCGAGCATAGGGTTCTGCTCGTGCATCGACTTGATGGTCGCGAGCAACTCCAGATCCTTAGCCGAGGCCTTCGGGCCGAGCTTGGTGACCTTGACCAGCTGGTCGTCAAGGTTCGGGAGGAACTCGTGGAGCGGAGGGTCGATGAGGCGGATGACGACCGGCAGGCCGGACATAGCGGCGAGGATGCCCTCGAAGTCGCCCTGCTGGAGAACCTCGAGCTTGGCCATCGCGGCGTCAAATTGCCTTACCGCGGCCTTCTCCTCAGTGTTGAGAGCACCGCCGGCGGCAAGCTTCGCTTTGGCGCGCGTTGCCGCGTTGGCGACCAGGATCGCGCTGCGCACGATCGCCAGGCGTGGACCCTCGCGGAACATGTGCTCTGTCCGGCAGAGGCCGATGCCCTGGGCGCCGTAGGAGCGGGCTTGAGCGGCCTCCTCCGGCTTGTCGGCGTTGGCCCAGATCATCAGCCTGCGGACCTTGTCGGCCCAACCGAGAACCGTCTGAAGGTCCTTTTGGTCCTCGTACCGGGCGTGAACCGTGGGCAGCGCGCCGGCGAAGACTTCGCCGCTGGAACCGTCCAGGCTGACCCAGTCACCTTCCTTGACCGTCACGCCGTTGGCAGTGGCGGTCTTGGTGGCGTAGTTGACTTCCAGTTGGGCGCAGCCGGCGACGCACGGCTTGCCGATCTGGCGGGCGACGACCGCAGCATGCGATGTCGCACCGCCCTTGGCGGTCAGGATGCCCTGGGCGACGGCCATCCCGTGGAAGTCGTCCGGCGAGGTCTCCTCCCGGATCAGGATGACCTTCTCGCCCTTAGCTGCCCAGGCGGCAGCCACGTCGGCATGGAAGACGGCCTTGCCGACGGCGGCTCCGGGAGAGGCATTCAGGCCCTTGGCCATGCGCTTCGCGGCCTTGCGGGCTTCCGGGTCGAACTGGTCGCGCATGAGCTGGTCGACCTGCGCCGGCTCGATGCGGGACAGCGCCTCCTCCTGCGTGATGAGG
>PMNU01000033.1 GCA_003165675.1 Chloroflexota bacterium | reverse complement strand
CCGGTAGGTTGCTGCGCCGCGACGGCGCCATGCCCGGAGACCTCCTCGTGCTTACCGGCACCGTCGGGGCCTCGGCCGCGGGTCTGGCCATGTTGCTGGAGGGCGATCGAGAGCGGCTCACACGGCCCGAGGCCGCTCCGCTTCTCGCGGCGCACTATCGCCCCCGGCCTCGGCTTGCCGCCGGCCGGGCCATCGCCTCCCTGGGACTGCGCTGCGCCATCGACGTCAGCGACGGAGTCGCAAGCGAAGCCTGGCACCTCGCCCGTGCCAGCGGCGTGGCCATCAGCCTCGACGCGGACCGGCTTCCGGTCGAGCCCGCGGCCGTGGCGCTGCTCGGCGAGGCGAAGGCACGCCGGCTCGCCCTCTCGGGCGGCGAAGACTACCAGTTGCTCTTCACGGTGCCGCAGGGTCGTCTGCCGGACGTGGTGGCTGCGCTCGGCAGTGCGGATCCCCCGACGGTGATCGGTCACGTGGCCGGCGTCCGCCCCGGCGGGCACGTCGAACTGATCCACGCGGACCTCGTCGTTGAGGCTGACCGGCCCGGCTACGTGGCGTTCTAGACAGAATCGGATCTCCCGGAGGGGAATCAGGGCAGGAGGAACGGTGGCAGCGGAAGCTCAACCCCTGGGGGTCCCCCGCGGCGACCTGGCCGCGGCGACGATCGGCATCGAGCCAGTCCCGGATCGGTATCGCGTGCTCGGCTTCCTGGATTACTTTGTCCTCTGGGCGGATCTCGGCGTAGGTCTCCTGGTGCTGCTGGCTGGTACGGCCCTCGTACCCGGGCTGGGCTTCTGGGAAGCGATCCTCGCCATCCTGGTCGGCACGCTCATCGGCAACGTGATGCTCGGCTTGGCTGGCGTAATCGGCAGCGATCACGGCATTCCGTCCATGGTCAGTCTACGGCCCTCTTTCGGCCAGCGCGGCAGCTACCTGCCCAGCCTGCTTAACGTCGTCCAGCTGGTGGGCTGGGGTGCCTTCGAGCTGGTCATCATGGCCCAGGCCTCTGCCCGCCTGACCCAATCACTCCTCGGCGTCTCGAGCTACCCGGTCTGGGCGATCGCCTGGGGGATCGTCGTCACGCTATTCGCGCTCGGCGGTCCGCTCGTCGTGGTTCGCCAGTGGCTCGAGAAGGCGGGCATCTGGATCGTTCTGGTGACCGGTGCCTGGATGGTCATCTACGTGGTGTCTCACGCTGACTTCGGGGCGCTGGCGAGCAGGCAGGGCGACGGCAGCCTGAGCTTCGCCCAGGCGATCGACCTCGTCGTGGCCATGCCGATCAGCTGGCTGCCCCTGGTCGCCGACTTCAATCGCTTCGCGAAGGATTCTCGTTCGTCGTTCCTGGGGACCGTCTCGGGCTTCGCTGTCTCCAACATTCTCTTCTATACCCTCGGCGTCCTGCTGATCCTGGTGCTGCCGACGTCCGACCTGATCGGCTCGATCATGACCGTCGCGTTCGGCACCGCCGGCCTGGCGCTCCTACTCGGCGACGAGACCGACAACGCCTTCGCGGACGTCTACTCAGCTGCCATTTCGATCAAGAACGTGCTTCCGGCACTCTCCACGCGCGTCCTGGTGGCCTCGATCGGAGGCGTCTGCCTGGCCATCGCCCTGACCGTGGATCTGGGCAGCTTCCAGAACTTCCTGTACCTGGTCGGCTCTCTGTTCACGCCGCTTTTCGGCGTCCTCTTCGCGGACTACTTCCTTCTGAGGCGGCGCCGCTACGAGCCAGACGACCTGTACCCGGCGGACCGCATGGGCCGATTTCGAGGTGGGGTCAATCCCGTGGCCCTGGCCGCCTGGGGCTGCGGCATCGCGGCCTACCTCGGCGAGACGACGTTCGTCGGCTGGCTGGGCGGCACGCTTCCCTCGCTGGGCGTGTCTCTCCTCGTCTACCTGGCCGCGAGTGTGACGGTCGAGCGCATCGAGGGGTCAAAGCAGCCCTGACGGCGGCCCCGTCGCTGCTCCCCGGGGCTCGCGCCGGCGAGGTATCGATCGATCCATTCGACGACGGAGCCGGCCGCCTCGACCGCCCCGGCCGCGATCAGCTCATTGCTGTTGCCAGTACGGCCACGATCCCAACGCCTCGAACGGCGGCCGCGGCGGCCATCCTACCGTCGTCCAGTCGAAGATCGCGTCGCGCCGATGCATCCAAAGGGGCTGCTGCGTCGAATAGATTGTAGGAAGGACGCCAGGCCGAGTGGGGGTCCTCCGCCTGAGGGACCCCGGAGTACTACTGTTGCGGTGGGCAGGCCAACCGATATCTTCATTAAGAATCGACTTGAACGGGTGGTAGATTTCGCAACGTGAACGATCTCTCGCACCCAGCCATTCAGCGGGTCGTCGAGGTCGCCTCTCGCAAGGGGGTGGCGCTCGACATTCGAGTCGTGCCTGGCCGGACGCGCACCGCCGAAGAAGCGGCAGCGGCCGTAGATGCCGAGCTCGGTCAGATCGTGAAGTCCCTGGTCTTCGTGGCCCCGCGGACTGAGGGCAGGCTGGCCCCGATCGTCTGTCTGGTCTCCGGTCCCAACCAGGTCGACCGGGCGCTGCTCGCCGCAGTGACCGGTGAGGTTGCGATCCGCCAGGCCACCGCTCGCGAGGCGCGCGAGCTTACGGGGTACCCGATAGGCGGCATCCCGCCATTCGGGCATGGGCGCGACGTGCGGATCCTGATGGACCAGGATCTGTGCGCCTACCAGTGGGTGTGGGCAACCGCAGGCACGGAGTCGGCCCTCTTCCGGGTCGCCCCCAAGACGCTGCGGATGCTGTCCAACGCCGTCGTGGCCCCGGTGGCCGACGTGCCCTGGATGCGCGCCCCAACGGCTTCCAGTTTCGGGTCGAGGCTTTCATTCGAGGCCGGAACGGGGGCGTAGGCGCCTTCGTCGCGGTCCGGTGGCCGCCGCCGTCTCCTCACTTCGGTCCGGGTGCCCCCGCGCCCCGTATAGGATCCCGAGCCCTCCACCACCGCGGCTTGCCGGACTCAACGCGGCGCCGAGTTGTCCCCACCGGTGGACATGCGGTGCACAAGTTCCGAGGCCAACTCCGAACGGGGTGGAAAACCCGATTGAACGAGTGCGGGCGTTCCTCTAGCGTGTTCCATGCGCCTGAAGGGGCCGAGAGTTTGCTAGTGGCTGCGATGACATCAAAGCTCACGCAACGAGTAGGTTCCTTCGGGCGTTTCGTTTGCCCCGCGTGACTCCATCGGCCGCTCCGCCGGACGCGGGTCGTTCCGCAGGCGGCCGAATCCGGTCAGCCGCGTCGAATGCGTAGTCTCCGGTCTGGGGCAAGGCCGAGTTCTGCGGCGGCATTCCCTAGGTTTACGGCCACGGCGAGGCGCCCCCACGAGTCAAGGCATAGGAGCGGCTCACCGGTCGCCGCCTCTCCGTAGGTCAGCCGCCAGCGCAGCTCGATAGACCGATTGCCCCCGAGCAGCCTACCGTCAGCCGCTTCGATGGCGAGGGTGTCGCCAGGGGCGACCGGTCCGAGCGCGGTCTCCAGGTCGGCGAGCTCTGCGAGGAGCTGAGCACTGCCGAAGGCATCTAGCATCGCCACGCTCGCCTCCAGGACTCCAGGCGCCGCCCTCGGCTCCGGCATGTCGAGCCGGACGAGCGACTCCGCTGCGATCGCCGGTCCGAATGCCTCGATCGGTATGCCCGCGGCGAGGTGGGCCGCGGCCGGCGCGAACACGTCTCGAGCATGGAACGTACGACTGACTTCTTGCAGGCGGTAGGCGGCGTCGGCAAGAAGGTGGGCCTTCGCCACTCCGCCCAATCGGTCCGCTGCCAGCAGCAGCAGGCCGTTGTCAGGGCCGACGAGGTAGTCGCCGCGACCGGCGGCCAGGACCACGGGTCGCCGGTCCGTCCCAACGCCGGGATCGACCACGGCCAGATGGACGCCGACCGGAACGTACGGCAGGGCGGCCCACAGGAGCGCGGCGCCCTGCGCGACGGCGTGGCGAGCGACTTCATGGCTAATGTCGAGCAGCCGGGCATCGGGGACGATGCCCAGCATGACGCCCTTGCAGACCGCCACCGATGGATCGGCGAGCCCGAAGTCGGAGGTCAGGGTTATGAGTGGTCTGGCCATCGACGTGGATCGTACCCGCCCGCAGCGAAGATGTGGAAGTGGCAGGGCTGGCGGCCCCGGCCGCGCGCGTCTTGACCCGGCCAAACGTCGGGGCGGTGTCCTGGGAGGTGCGGACGTTGCGCGGGTGTGCGCACGCCGAGTGGCGGTCGTCTCCTGGCGCGGGCCGCTAGACTGCCATCGTGCGTGTCCGCCAGTTCGAGTTGCGGCTTCTCGCCGTCGCCCTCACGGTTCTTTGGGCCGCCGGCGGCGGCATCGTCCTGATTGCCTATCGACCGGGCGGCCCCGTGGACATGCTGGTCGGCATCGCTGCATCCTTGCCTCTTGTTGTGAGTGTGGCCGCGATCGTCTGGCCGCCACTGGTTCGGAGCGATCGCGGTTCCGCCGGTGTGTTCTGGCTGGGTCTGCTCGCCGGGTTGCTGCTAGTGCCGTCCATCGCCGGCGTAGCCGGCCAGGTGCTTCAGGGCGGGACGGAGCCGCTGCTCCCGTCGCTCGAGATCGTCTATCCCTGGGCTCTGGCGCTGGTGGCGACGAGTCTCTTCGCCGGGCTCGGCATCAGCCGCCAGCTCATCCCCGAGGTGGGAGTCGGCCGACGGCGCCTCGCCGCCTCGATAGCCTTCTCGGTGGTGGCCACGTCGGTCATCGGCGGAGTCTTCGCCGGCGTCAGCCAGGCCGATGACGCGGCTCTCCGCGACAAGCCGGCCGCCGAATCACGGTTCGGGCCCACTACGGTGCTTGTCGCTCCGGCCGAATGCGACCGCGCGCTGGCGACCGCCAGGACCGCCCAACTGGACCTCGATCTTTGGGGCGATGTCGATACCCGCGCCATCGGCACCGTCAACCTTACCGGCAGCCGATCCGGCGCCGACGTGTCGTGGACGGCGCAGGTCGTCCGCAGCGACCTCTTCGGCCAGTACGGCGCCGCGAGGGTCGGCTCGTCTGCCTGGACGCAATCGCCTGGGTCGGGCTGGGCTGTCGCGGCCCCAACGGCGATCGATGGCGAGACTCTCGACCTCGACGTCATGGCGGGTGCGCTGTCGCTGGACAACCGGGCGACGGCCGAGGACCGTGGCCTGGAGTACGTAGAGGGCGCGCGAGCGCGCCATTGCCGCGTTGCCGTGGATGGTCAGACGTTTGCAGACTCGTTCCCGCAGGTCACGTGGCTGGTAGGCACCGCGAATCTGGCGACGTGGCGAGGCCAACTGGACTTCTGGGTCTTCGGCGATGGCGAGGTCGGCATGATTTCCGGAAGCGTCAACGGCGACGCGCAGGGGATCCTGCCCCACGGTCTGCTGGCTACAGTCAAGGTTCGAATGACCGCGACCGATCGGGACGAGCCGGTCACGATCTCGCCGCCGCAAACCTGATCGAGCCGCGACGATGCCCCCGGACGAGTCGCTCGACACCGCCAAGCGCGATCGACTGGCGCGTTTCTACAGAGTCCTTCGATTCCTGGCCGCCCACCCTGAAGGCTCCACGGTCGACGCGGTCGCCGGTTTCGTCGCGATGTCGCGTCGGACCGTGTATCGCGACCTGCGGGCTCTGGAGGGCGAGATCGGGATTCCCCTGTGGAGCGAGGGCGGCCGGTGGGGGATCGTCGAGGGCGCGTTCCTGCCACCGCTGCGGCTGACCCTCGATGAGGCCGTGGCGTTCTTCCTGGCCGCGCGCCTGACCGCGCAGTTCGCCGACCGGTACGACCCCGACATGGGCGCCGCGTTCCAGAAGCTGGCGGAGATCCTTCCGCCGGCCGTTGCCCGGCACCTGGAGCGAACGATCGACGTGCTGGCCAGCCGCCCGCCAGACGAACGGCTGACCCGCCACGTGCGGCAGCTGGCCCGCGCCTGGGCCGAGCGCCGCGTTGTGGAGGTCACCTACGACCCGGCCACTCACAACCCGGGCCGACCGCCGCGCCGGTCGCGAGTTCACCCCTATCTGCTGGAGGCTTCGGCGACGACGCGGGCGCTGTACTTGATCGGCTTCGACGAGTCGCGTGCCGCCGTCCGGACATTCAAGCTGCAGCGCATTCTCGAGCTGTCCCTGGCTCCGGAGACGTTCGACCCGCCGGACCCGGCGGTGCTCCAGGAGGGATTGGGACGGGCCTGGGGTGTCATCGCCGACCAGGAGGAGGTGGAGGTGGCGCTGCGCTTCGACCCCGCCATCGCCGCTCTGGTAACCGAGACCATGTGGCACCCGACGGAGCGGGTCACGCGCGAGGCCGACGGGTCCGTGGTCTGGCGGGCGCGGGTTCCGGGCACCATCGAGATCCGGCGCTGGATCCTGGAATGGGGCGCGCAGGTCGAGGTCCTCGCCCCGCCGGAGCTGCGCGACGAAGTAGCTGCCACTTACCGCAAAGCCGCCGCGCGATACTGAGGCGCGGCACGGGTCGGACGACATGGCGAGGCGCGGCCGTCGCGAGCCTGAAACTTCGAGCGCCGTAAACGATCTACTTCGGGCTCGTCTCGGATAGGCTTGGACCATGCAGGACGAGAAGTTGAAGTCGCTGGCAGGGAGTGAAGGTGCGGCGGCGCCGGAGGATGGCCCGACCCACCCGCAGATGTGGGCCGTGAATCTCGTCAGCGACCCGATCCACCGCTATATCGAGCTGACCAAGCGGCTCACTCCTGAGCACGCCCGCAGGCTGGGGCTGGCGCGCGAGGACGCGGCCGAAGGCGATCTGCTCGACTCGGCCTGGCTGCAGCGGATGCGGCGCATCAGCCAGCTCCAGAGCGCGCGCTGGGTCTTCCCCACGGCCGAGCACAGCCGCTTCACCCACAGCCTGGGAGTGATGCACGAAGCCGGGCTGTGGGCTCGTCATCTGTACCCGAGTCTCCGGGCGGCGCTGGCGGCGACCGACCCGGCGGCTCTGCCGCCGTCCGAGGGACTTGTCGTCGAGACGCTGCGGCTGGCCGGGCTCCTCCACGACGTAGGCCACGGGCCGTTCGCGCATTTCTTCGACGAGCACGTCCTGTGCCGCTTCCCTGCGCCGGCGGATCCGCGCCGAATGCACAAGAGCCTCACTCATGAGGATCTCTCGCAGCTGATCATCGAGCGCGAACTGGGCGAGTCGATCCGGGCCATCCGGCGCGCGCCTGGCGCCGTTCCCGAGCGCGACGCTCTCCGCCCCGGTGAATCGGTCGACCCGCGCTGGCTGTCGTTCCTGATCTCTAAGCCGCCGCTGGCCGACCCGTCGATGCCTCGCTGGCTGCGCTGGCTCCAGCCGCTGCTCTCGGGTGTGTTCACGGTCGACAACCTCGACTACGTGCGCCGCGACGCTTACCTCATCGGTGTCTCGACCGGGCCCGTGGACGTGGAGCGGCTGCGCCTCTATAGCTTCGTCGGGCCGAGCGGGCTGTCCCTCTACGAGCCCGGTCTCGGGGCGCTGGAGATGTTCCTGACGGCGCGCCTGTTCATGTACCAGCAGATCTACTACCACCGATCCGTCCGGGCGATCGACCTGGACATGGCGGAGGTGTTCCGGCCGAGCATCGAGGCCATCTTCGGCGATGGCTCGCCGGCGGACGACCTGGGCCACTACGCGGACCTCGACGAGTACGCGTTGCTGCATCAGGCGGCGCTGTGGGCGCGGGGCGAGGCGCTGTCAGATCGGCCCGCACCGGGCGATGGGACGGTGACGAGCGAGGTCGGCCGGGCGTGGTCGGCGATCCTGCTGAGGCGACCGCGCTGGCGGGCCGAGGCCGAGCTGCGCCTGAACTACGAAGCGGGCGAACGAGCGGCGACGCAGGCGGAGACGAGGGCGGAGCTCGGCCCCGAGGAGCCCGGCCGCGTGGCGGTGGACCTGGCTGAGATCGACGCCCGGCCGGCCGAAGCCACGGCCACGGATTCGCTGCTGGCGATCGTCGGGCGTGACGGCGCCCCGGCGCTGCCCCTCAGCGCGGCTCTGGCGAGACTGCCCGCATACTCGCTGGTGGCTCGGAGGTACCGTCGAGCGGAATAGGCGCAGCTGCGCCGGAGCCCGGGCGACGGCGGATCCCGCGGTGAGTCAGGAAGTCGGGGATGGCCGTGCGGTTACGGTTGGAGCGGAGGACGGCCTGACGGTGGGCGTCGCCTTGGCCTTCGCCGATGCGCTCGGCGATGGGAGTGGCGGGCACGGCGCCGCCTCTATCGGCCGCAAGGTCCGCATCTCCTCGACATCGCAGCGGAATGGCAGGACGAGCAATGGGTCGATCCGGGCGATCTCGTACTCGGGCATCAGGTCCTTCGCGACGACCGCCGGATCGAGCGCGAACGTTGCCGTCTCGGTCGGGCTGAAGAGGCCGAAGTGGACGTGACAGCCCGTGGCGTTGCCGGTGGCTCCTTCGTAGCCGATCACCTGGCCTGCCGTGACGTGCTGGCCCGGCTTGACCGTGACCTGGTACTCATGGGCGTAGATGCTTCGGTATCCGTCGCCGTCGTCGATGACGATTACGATCGGCAGACTGTCCCACCAGTGCTTGGTGTCGAGCAGGTGGTAATAGGGCGCGAGGTCGCCGGTCCAGCCCATGTAGTCGTCGTACTGGCGGCTGGCTGCCAGGACTACGCCATCGTGGGCGGCGTGGACGTAGTCTCCGCATTTCGTGGCCATGTCCACGCCGTCGTGGAAGCGCTGGCCGTCCACGAAGAACTCGCCCCAATCGGAGGGCCCGAACGGCAGCGTGATGGTGGCGTCGACGAGCGGCCAGACGTAGCCGGTCAGGGGGGACGTCGGGCTGGGATTGGCGGCCGGAGAGCCCGGCGTCGAGCCGGTTCCGAACGAGGACAGCGGATCGGGCGTGCCCGCCGGCTCTGACGGTGCGGCCCCGACGGAGGAGGGCGCGGCCTGCGTGGCCGAGACGCTGCCGGCCACCACCACGGCGCGAAGCAGCAGCCCACCCACCACCAGGGCCATCATCACGACGCCCAGCACGAAGACCGGCGGGATCCGGACGCCGGTATCCGGGCGGCGATTGGACCGCTCGGTGCCGAGTCGGTCGCGTGAATCGGTCACGCACAGGTTGTAGCACGTTCGCGACGTTGCCGC